>CAZJZF010000170.1:0-5878 GCA_964550385.1 uncultured Lentimicrobiaceae bacterium
CGACGTGCATGTTGACCAGCAGGGGAATGTTGTAGATGCCCAGTACAATTCGCGGTTATCGACCACCTCCGATTTGCAACTCCGGGCAGCGGCTATTGAAGCTGCCAAAAAAAGCCGTTTTTCGGTTAATCTGGATGCCGCTGTTGTACAACGGGGTACCATCACGTATACCTTTATCAAACTAAACTAAGATCCGCCTTTGAGGTTTCTGAACCGGTTGCTCCGGACTCTTTTGGTCAATAGATGGTTTTTACAATAACTTTCATTAATAAATCGTTCGCTCTCTGTGATTTCAGGGTTGCTGCTATGAACTACGAAGAAACGTTACGCTATTTATACGACCGGTTGCCGATGTTCCAGCGAATCGGTGCGGCAGCGTACAAGGCAAATCTTCACAACACAATCCGGCTGGTGCAATTTCTTGGCAAACCCCATGAGCGGCTTAGGTTTATACATGTTGCAGGCACCAATGGGAAAGGATCTGTTTCGCACATGCTGGCCTCAATTCTGCAGGCTCAGGGGCTCAAAACCGGACTTTTCACGTCACCACATCTGAAAGATTTCAGGGAACGTATCAAGGTGGACGGTAAAATGGTATCCAGAAGCTGGGTAACCCAATTCGTTCAATACTTCAGAAAAGATTTCGAGGCATTGCAGCCTTCGTTTTTCGAGATGACTTTTGGCATGGCACTGCGGTATTTCAAGGAACAAAACTGCGACATTGTAGTGCTTGAAACCGGCATGGGTGGCAGGCTTGATTCGACCAACATTGTGCATCCGCTGGTGTCGGTGATCACCAATATCAGTATTGACCACAAAGAATTTCTGGGCAATTCGCTGGAGATGATAGCTGCGGAAAAAGCCGGCATCATCAAGGAGGGTATCCCGGTTGTAATTGGCAGGCACCATCCTGACACCGATGATGTGTTTGAATACAAGGCAGAACTAGAGGAAACACGGCTGGTCTATGCCCAGGATCATTACCGGATTGCAAATTATAGCATTGCCGGCAGCATAAGAGGGAAGCTGATTGTTGACATTGAGCGGAACGGAAAGCTCTATCTGAGTGATGTACGTTGTCCGCTTACCGGGTCTTACCAGAAAGAGAATATCGTAACCGTGATGGCAGTGGTTGAGGAGCTCATCAACTCCGGGTATGACATCCGAAAAAATCATATCCTCAAGGGGATCAATGATGTGATAAAGCAAACAGGACTTACCGGTCGGTATCAGGTTCTGGGTCATAGCCCCCTAAGAATTTGTGATACAGCACATAACCCTGATGGTATCAAAATGGTGATGGAACAGCTGCGTGGGGAATCCTTCAGAAAGCTTCACTTTGTACTTGGAGTTGTTTCGGATAAAGACATTCGGGAAATCCTGAAACTCTTCCCAAAAGATGCTATCTACTATTTCTGCAAAGCTGATATTCCAAGAGGTCTGGATGCAGGTATTCTTCAGGAACAGGCATCAAACTACGGACTCAAGGGGAACGTATTTAATTCGGTGGCAGAGGCATATCGGACGGCTTGCCTTGCCGCTGACCCTGAGGATCTGGTCTTTACAGGGGGGTCTACCTTTACGGTTGCTGAAGTGTTGTAACCCTTTCAACCCCAATCAGCCTGTCATACAGCTCAGAAGGTATTCTCTGGTAAATCAGCACAGTATAAAAATTCTCGGTTTCCGAATGATCTCCCTCCGTAAGAACCGTTTCGCCTTTTGTACCCGTGGAATCCAGCATCACATAATGGTAATTGTAATACCCCTGCTTCAGAAATAATGCCGCCTGATAGGAATTGCGATCCTCGTTGTAGCGCAATTTCGCATCAGGCTGGATTTGCCAGTTGGTGAGGGCACCGAAAAGATAGATATCCCTTTGGCCGAATGATGACTGGAAAGGGAAAGTAAAGTGTACCCAGGCATAATCCTCTTCATTGCCGGTATTTGCATGGGCATCATCGTTTCGTATGATATACTCCCCATTGAGATCCTTTTCTGTCTGATACACCTGAAAACCACGCTTGTAATCAGGTTTCAGATACACATGATGAAAGGATGAGTCCTGTTCGATATAGGCAACACGTGGGGTAATTCTGCTGAGGGTTCTGAGATCAAAATGGCGGAACTCATTTCCACCATGGAATGTGTTGATTTTCTCCCAATTGTAGCTGATGGAATTGCCACTCACAAGCCGGGGTTCCAATCCGGCGACCAGATTGTCCTGCCTGCCATTTTGCCGGATAAAAACCTTCAGCTCACGATAAGGGTTTTCAATGGGCCAGTTGCTTTTCACCAGTTCAAAATCTACCTCCTGCTTATAGGAGGATTCTTCGATGACAGATGATTTCCGAAGAGCAATTTTTATGGAAACGCGGTTTTCAACCACCATAAACCTTCTGGTGAGCACCAGGTTGTTTTGTTTTGCGGGATCGAAAAGAACCAGCAGATAGTTGCCCGATTTGGAGATCCTCATATCTTCTTCGGGAAATGCCAGTTTGTAATGCACATAGGACTGCCTTGTGGCTCTTGAGAGCAGGTAATCCTCCAGTCTCCCTTCGGTATAAGGGTACAGATAATCGGATTGCAAAATTTCAGAAGGGTTCCAGTAAGCATCGCAATGAATGAAAGTATATCTGAAATATCGTGGATTTCCTCCCAGATCATCAAAAGATAGTTCCAGTTGCTCTGGTTTTCCAAGTTCCAGCAAAGGGAGGGAGAATTCGACATCCATCCGTTGCAATTTCACGGATGCAATTCCATCGTCATATTCTGCATCCTGATTTCTGAAAATCATCGGATCGTACCAGGAATAACCCTCAAGAACTGTATAATTTTGACTAATAATATCTTCCTTTGATTCGCCTTTGGAAATTCTGCTTCCTGAGTGGCATGAATGCCAAAGCAGGATTAAAAAAAGAATGAGTATTACGATAGACCGGTGTTCTTTCATCAGCGACCATTCTGAGGGAGGCACAAAGGTAGTACAAAGAGCCTATGCGGATTATTGAAGGTGTAAATAAAAAAATGTTGCAAGTTTGCAGAGCCGATGGGTGAAATACTGTCGGCCATCTTGATATTGAACCCAAAATATGAAATATGAGAACACGATGCATTTTGACCCTGATCCTGATGATCGCCGTCATTCTTCCGGCAGGTTCCCAAACATTTGACGAATATTTTTTACGGAAGACCCTGCGATACGATTACAGACATTCGGGCACCCGCAGCCAGGAGAAGATTCGGGCAGACCGGATGATTGCAGAACCTCACTGGGGAGGATCGCTCACGAATCTTATCGATACTTTCGGATACGGGAGATACCATTTTGAGCTGAAAGATCTCAAATCAGGGAAGGTGATATATTCGAGGGGGTTTAGTACATTGTTTGTAGAGTGGCAGGATACTGAGGAGGCAAAAAAGAAAAAGAAGTCATTCAGGGAATCTCTTGTAATGCCCTTCCCGAAAGCGGAGGTGATCCTGCAGATCTATTCACGGGACAAAAAAAATCGTTTGCACATGATCTTCAGTGACCATATTGATCCAGTAAAAGATAAAATCCTGCCTGCTGTAATGGAAGACTGGGTTGTTAAAGAGATAGCGGTGCAGGGAGACCCCTCGGAGAAGCTCGATGTTGTGTTTCTTGCAGAGGGTTATACGCTGGAACAGATGGAGTTATTCTGGGAAGACTGCCAAAGATTTGCCGGTTTTCTGCTGGAAACTGCACCATTCAATGCATACCGTGAAATGATCAATATCAGGGGAGTTGCTTCTATTTCTGAGGAGTCGGGAGTATCTCTTCCCGGCGAAAAGGTATTCAGGAAAACAGCCCTTGGGGCTTCTTTTTACACTTTCGGATCGGAACGATATCTTATGGCAGAAGACTTTCAGCGCATCCGTGATGCAGCAGCCCTGGTTCCCTACGATCAGATTTTTATCATTGCCAATTCTGATAAATACGGAGGAGGGGGGATATTTAATTTTTATTCTACCGGTACCCGTGGCAACAAAGAGGCTGCTTTTCTCCTGATTCATGAATTCGGACATGCATTTGCAGGGCTTGCCGATGAATATTACACATCAGAAGTAGCTGTGGACGCCTTTTATGATCTGCAGGTAGAACCGTGGGAGCCCAACATTACTACGCTGGTTGATTTTGGGCGGAAGTGGGAAGAACTGCTGACGCCCGGCGTACCGGTGCCTACCCCGATAAAGCCTGAATTTTCGAACTCAGTTGGAGTATTCGAAGGTGCAGGGTATGCAGCAGAGGGTATATACCGACCGTATCAGGAGTGCACCATGAAGTCGGTACGATACGACGCTTTTTGCCCGGTTTGCCGGAGAGCCATTGGGCGGATGATCCGTTTTTACAGCACCCCCTGATATTTTCCCTGCATCAGTAATTTGCAGGATTGTGCCGAAGGGTGTATTTTTGCCTTCGCACGGTAAAAAAGAATCATTAATCCTGAAATATTTATGCTAACAAAACTAGATGCATTGATCGACAAGGCCCGCAGTGGAAAAATCAGGCGCCTTGCCGTGGCTGCTGCTTCGGATGAGCATGTACTGGAAGCGGTAAAAAATGCCACACAGGAGGGTATTGTGGTACCCGTGCTGACGGGCGATAAATACCTGATAGAGCAGATGTGTGAAAAAATTGGTTTCGGCCTGCAGGGAATTGAAGTCATTCATGAGAAAGATCCTTTCAGGTCGGCTGTAAAAGCTGTTGAATTGATCAGGGAAGGGAAAGCTGATATTATGATGAAAGGGCATATCTCTACCGGTCCACTACTTAAAGCAATTCTCGACAAGGAAAAGGGCTTGCGTAAAGGGGGGTTATTGAGTCACATAGCCCTGTATGAAACACCTTTTTACCACAAGCTGATAGGAGTTACGGATGCAGCCATGAATGTAGCCCCTACATTTGAAGAAAAGGTTGAAATACTGCTGAATGCCGTTGAGCTTTTTCACAAGCTGGGCATTACCCATCCAAAAGTAGCTGTGATAGGAGCTGTGGAGACGGTAAATCCGAAGATGGAAGCCACCGTACATGCAGCCATGCTAACCATGATGAACCGGAGAAATCAGATCAAAGGGTGCCTTGTTGATGGTCCGCTGGCCATTGACAATGCGGTATCAAAAGAGGCTGCCCTGCATAAAGGGATTGTGAGTGATGTAGCGGGAGATGCTGATATTCTGCTGACTCCGGATATCAATGCAGGTAATGTGTTATACAAGACCATGGGCTTTCTGGGGGGTGCCGTAAGCGCTGCAGTACTGATGGGGGCTTCGGTACCAGTAGTTCTTACATCGCGCTCCGATACCGAAAAGAGTAAAATGCTGTCGATAGCCCTTGCAGCGGCTATGGAATAGAATGTTACAAAGAAGAAAGCAACCCTATATGGCCAATCCGTGCATTTTAGCAATCAATCCCGGTTCCACCTCTACCAAAATTGCAGTTTATGAAGGGAACCGGCAACTGTTTCTGAAGAATATCCAGCATAATTCGGAGGAGATAGGGAAATATGAGAAGATTACCGACCAATACGAATTCAGGAAAAGCATCATTCTTGAGGAGTTGAAAAATGCAGGCATAGGCATCGAAAACCTGCGGGTAATTGTTGGACGCGGGGGGTTGTTAAAACCCATTCCGTCGGGAGTCTATGAAGTGAATGACTTGATGAAGGAGGATCTTCGGACTGGTGTGCTGGGTCAACATGCCAGTAATCTGGGTGGATTGATTGCCAGCGATATAGCAAAGAGCCTTCCCTCAGCCAAAGCCTACATTGCAGATCCTGTGGTGGTGGATGAACTGGAACCTGTTGCGAGGGTATCAGGGCATCCGCAGTTTGAGAGAATCAGCATTTTTCACGCCTTAAAC
>CAZJZF010000171.1:0-5858 GCA_964550385.1 uncultured Lentimicrobiaceae bacterium
CCCATCATCGGTTTATTACTTACGACCTTTATTGCCCCAAGTGCCCTCCCATTGCTGGGAATGCTATTCTTTGGAAATCTGCTGAAAGAGAGCGGCGTTACGAAACGATTGGCAGATACTGCCCGCACATCATTGATCGACATCGTGACCATTCTTCTGGGAGTTACTGTTGGAGCCTCCACCCAGGCAGACGTATTCCTCACCAAACAGTCCATTCTGATTTTTGTGCTGGGGGCTGTCAGTTTTATGATCGCAACTGCCGGAGGTGTATTGTTTGCCAAGGTGATGAACCTGTTCCTGACCAAAGAAAACAAGATCAACCCGCTGATTGGGTCGGCTGGCGTTTCCGCCGTGCCCGACAGTGCCAGGGTTTCTCAAATGGAGGGATTGAGAGAGGATCCTACCAACCACCTGTTGATGCACGCCATGGCACCCAATGTGGCGGGAGTAATCGGATCCGCAGTAGCCGCAGGAATCCTGCTGGCATTTCTTTTATAAAAAGCAGCTCCTCGGAAAGTAAACGGCTGTAAGCGAAGGGTCAGAGGGCTGCGGCGAGCTCCTCGGTCATCTCAAGGTTGTGGTAAACCTGCAGCACATCATCATCGTCTTCAAAGAGTTCGATCAGCCTCATCACCTTCTTGGCCTCTTCGACGCCCAACACTTTGGTGTCGTTTGGAACCCTCTCCAATCTAGCGCTTTCCGGTTCGATCCGAAGTTCATCGAGCTTTTTCATCATGGCACCGAAATCCTCCATAGCCGTGGTTACCGTATAATAACCATCTTCCAGTTCAATATCCTGTGCACCGGCCTCAATAAGCTCCATCTCGAGGGTATCAGGGTCGATCTGGGCCTGGGGAAAGGAAAACATCCCCTTGCGTTCAAACAGAAAACTGAGAGAGCCGTTTTTGCCAAGCTCGCCATTCATTTTATTGAAATACGACCTGACATTGGCTACAGTTCGCTGAAGATTATCGGTAGTGCACTCAAGAAAAATTCCTATTCCATAGGGGGCATACCCTTCATACGTTACTTCGCTCAGAGAACTCGAATCTTTTTCTCCTGCCTTGCTGATGCTTCGCTGTATGTTGTCTTTGGGCATATTTACCCCTTTGGCGTTGGCGATAGCAAGCCGAAGTCTTGGATTGCTTTCAGGATCAGGGCCTCCTTCCTTCACGGCAATTGAGATCTCCTTTATGATCTTGGTGAATTGCTTGGAACGTTGGGCGTCAATTGCCCCTTTCTTTCTTTTGATGGTTGACCATTTACTGTGTCCTGACATATCAAAGTGGTTAATGTTTTCGGAGGTGCAAAAATACAGATTAAAAACAATTACCGTTGTACCTTTGTACCATCCTATGGCATCAAATTCCGATACCCTGCATTTCTATCAGGAACCTGTATGGTTCCGTGTTGATTCCCTGATTTCTCCAGCCAGGGCATCTGACACCCCGGCCGTGGTTGATACAATAAACAGCCCATCATCAGAATTCGCTCCGGCGAAACTTTTTTCCACATCAAGAACCGAAATAACAGACAGTATTCATCCCGAAGAGAGGCAATCTCCGGATAAAGACTGGTTATACGGTGTGTTTGCCTTGCTGCTGATTATGATCGTATTGCTGAGACTTCTCTATTCGCGTGATATCAACAAGCTTCTCAGATCTATGCTTTTCCCTGGAAAACCTGCTACTGACAACCGCATTTTTGATTTCAGACCAAACCTGTTTGCTGTCTTTTTCCTCCTTATTCATAGCATAACCATTGGATTGCTGGTGCTTTCATTTGTCGAAGGATATGGGCTGTTTCCCGGTTTTTCACTGAATTCCGGAATTGCATCTTCCATATTTTCGGCACCAGTGCCGCGGTGTTGTTATTAACGGTTTTTAAAACGATCTCCATCAGGATTGCCGGTTCAGTTTTTTCAACAAAAAATGCTGCCCTTCAGTACCAGGATCATATGCTGATCTCGATGTTCACATCTTCAACCCTCATTGTTCCGCTGCTCGTGGTGAATGCCTTTTCAGGCTCTAAGGTGTTTCTGGTTTCTTCACTAATCATTCTCGGAGGAGTTTCATTAGTGAGATTAGTGCGAAGCCTTGGAATAAGTTTTCAGGTTACCGGGTATTCTCCGTTTCATTTTCTTTTGTACTTTTGCACCCTTGAAATTCTGCCGCTTGCCATCCTGGGGAAATGACTTTTACCAGGGATCAATTAGCAGAAATTCGGACCAGTGTAAAATCAACAGAATGTTGGTCTCTAAGGTTAGATGGGGGTTTTCAAAAATCCCCTGCTACCAGAAAGGGCAGCAAGAAGAAACAATACTGAAAAGGATGAAGATCAAGAACATACTTATTTCACAACCGGAGCCGGTTGATATTGAGAAAACGCCTTATGGCGAGATTCAGCGGAAGTATGGTGTTACATTTCATTTTTTTAAGTTCATCAGCATCGAAGGGATTGAAGGCAGGGATTTCAGAAAAGAACGGATAAGCATTTTGGATCATTCTGCTGTGATTTTTACTTCAAGGCTTGCTGTTGACCATTTTTTCAGAATTTGCAAAGAGCTTCGGGTTGAAGTTCCGGATACCATGAAGTATTTCTGCACTACCGAATCCACTGCCTTGTATCTCCAGAAGTACATACAATACCGGAAGCGTAAAATATTCTTTGCCCACCCGAAGCATGAAGACCTTATCAAGCTGATGGTCAAGCATAAGGAAGAAAAATACCTGTTGCCCTGTACCGATATCAACAAAGGCACGTTCGTGGAGGATCTGGAAGCTAATCAAATCAATTTTAAGCGTGCCACATTGTATCGCACCATCCCCAGCGATTTCAGCGAAATTGATATAAGCAGGTTTGAGATGTTGATTTTTTTCAGCCCCTATGGCATTGAAGCCCTGATGGAGGCGGTGCCCGGATTTGTTCAGGATGAAAAAATAATCGGAGCATTTGGCCCTGCAACCTGTCAGGCTGTTACAGATGCCGGTATGTCCCTCCATATTCAAGCTCCTTCTGCCTCTGCCCCTTCTATGTCTATGGCCATCGACCAATACCTTGAAGGGTGCAACAATCACAAAAAAAAATAATCCGGCAAACAGGATCATTCCTATAACCCGCGTATCGAACCATTAACTGATACCTGCCCATGAGGTTTTTTTTCCACAGGGGCGAAAGGCTCCGGTCGGAAAAAATTATTCAATCCCTGTTCCAAGAAGGAATTGATGGATTCAGGTATCCATTCCGCTACAGTTATCTTTTAGTGCCGCCCGAAGGACCCGATCGTGCGAAAGTTGCTTTCATTGTTCCCAAACGGAAAATCAAAAAAGCCTCAGACCGCAATCTTATCCGCAGAAGGATGAGAGAGGCCTACCGAAAAAACAAACATCTCCTGTACAGAGAAATGGAAGGAAAATCCCAATGCCTTGCCCTCATAATCGTGTGGGTAGCCCAGGGTCCTCTCTCTTACCAAATGACTGAGCAAAAAATAATCGTACTTTTACGCGACCTGGTTTCCGGGCTCCCAAAGGAGAAAATTGATATATAACCGATTTGATATGAAGCTGATAAGAGGCTGGCTTTCAACTTTTTTTATTCTGTTGATAAGATTTTACCAGTCTTCCATTTCGCCGTATCTCGCACCAGCATGCAGGTACACACCTACCTGCTCTCAATATGGAATAGAGGCATTGAAAAAATATGGCCCGTTCAAGGGGGGCTTGATGACGCTGAAGCGTTTCCTGTCGTGCCACCCCTGGGGGAAAAGTGGTTATGATCCCGTACCCTGAAAATCATGTGTGTAAAAGAAAAATATCCTATGAAGCGTTTTCTAAAGCTGCTAATACCTCTGAAAAGATTTAACCCCTGGTTGTTGCTGATTGCTCCGCTTGCCTGGCTTATGACAGGAGGTACCCGGCATAATGATTTCGAGATCAGCAAAAACCTCGATATTTTTGCTACGGTTTTCCGGCAATTGAATGCCAATTATGCAGAAGAAATCAACCCGGGGAGGCTTACCAAAACGGCCATTGATGCGATGCTGAATTCCCTCGACCCCTTTACAGTTTATCTGCCTGAAGCTGACATTGAAGATTACCGGATGACTCAGGCAGGACAATCAGGAAGTGTTGGTTTTCAGGTTATTCTGCGAGAAGGAAAGTTTATTATTGTTTCAATGAACAATAGTGGGGCCGCTGCTGAAAAAGGGCTTTTAGTAGGCGATGAGCTCCTTACTATTGAAAAGAAGACCCTCACTGGAAAATCGGCTGACGAGGTCAATCAGATTTTATCCGGACAGGCTGGTACCGAAATTGAAGTTGCATGTAAAAGGCCTTATTCAGGTGAAACAATGGAGTATTCGCTGGAACGCAGGTTCATCAAAGAACAAACCGTTCCCTGGTCTGGAATGCCTGCCAAAGAGATTGGATATATAAGCCTCAAAACCTTTTCTCAGACAGCTTCCTCCGAAGTAAAAGAGGCTTTGCTCAAGCTCACTTCACAAAATGAGGTAAAAGGGCTTGTACTCGACCTTAGGGGAAACGGGGGTGGTTTACTCATGGAAGCTGTAAACATTGCCAACTTCTTTGTAAAACAGAATGAAATCATTGTAAGCACCAGAGGGCGGATTCCCGACCGTAACAAAGTATACCGCACCTATAGTTCACCCATCGACATGAGCCTGCCGGTGATTGTACTGATGGATGAACTGAGCGCTTCAGCATCGGAAATTGTTGCAGGCTCATTGCAGGATCTTGACCGGGCAGTGGTTATCGGACAAAGATCCTACGGAAAAGGTCTGGTGCAGAATGTGGTACCTCTGGTATACAATGCCCAGTTAAAAGTTACCATTGCGAAATATTACATCCCCAGTGGCAGATGTATTCAGGCAATTGACTACTTTGATCCTTCCGGTTCCCATCAGGTTCCCGATAGTCTGATCAGATACTTTAAAACAAGGAATGGGAGATCCGTACCCGACGGGAAAGGTATTCTGCCAGATGTTCAAATACAAAAGCCCACGCAGAGCCCTGTGGTTAAATCTCTGGTAAACAATTACATAATTTTTGATTTTGCTACCTGGTACAGAAATCAACACCCTTCAATAGACTCCCCTGAAAGTTTC
Organism: uncultured Lentimicrobiaceae bacterium; assembly: GCA_964550385.1. Classification (GTDB taxonomy): domain Bacteria; phylum Bacteroidota; class Bacteroidia; order Bacteroidales; family SKPS01; genus SKPS01. The sequence continues at coordinate 5,123 of CAZJZF010000171.1, forward strand.
GCTGTAACAGAGCAAATCTGGAACGATTTTGTGAGTTTCACCGGAAAACAGGGATTTGTGTACCAGTCGGATGCTGAAAACAAACTTACCGAACTCATCCAGAAACTCGATACCGAAGGATACGGTGATTTGCTTCAGAATGAGACGGCCTCAGTAAAAAATGCTCTGAAAGAGGCAAAAAAAAGTGATCTGACCAGGCATCGTGAAGAAATTACACGATTGCTGAAGAAAGAGCTGGTGTATCGGTACTATTTCGATACAGGCCTGGTGAAGATGGGTCTTGCCAGTGATCCGGAAATGAAAGAGGCCTTAAGGATTTTACGCAATCAATCCGCATATAAGGAAATCATATCCGGGGGGTACAGACCTCTTTAAATGAATGTTAACAAAAATCAGGGGATGGCTTTCAGAGAATCGCTGCCGTAATCTTTATCTGGTAGGGCTTTCCCTTTTTGCCGCAGGGCTGCCTTTGTCGAAAACTGCCATGTCGCTTGCCCTGGGTCTGCTCGGGATTCAGTGGCTTATTTCCGGAGGTTGGCGGTGGTTTCCAGGTGTCAGATCTCAATTGGGGATAGCTTTTTATCTATTCTTGCTCATCTCCTTCATCCATCTGGCAGGCTTATGGAACACCAATGACCTGACCTATGCCGGAAAAGACCTCCGGATCAAGCTACCCTTATTACTCCTGCCGGTTTTTATGGTGAGTGCCCCTGAATTGTCGCGCAGCCAGTTTTCT
>CAZJZF010000172.1:0-5855 GCA_964550385.1 uncultured Lentimicrobiaceae bacterium
GAACTGCTCTGAGGTAATAAAAACACAAAAACCTTGTCTCCGGGCTTAAACTGAAAATTGCCAAGGGTTACATAACCTGTATCATTTCTGACCACCCCTCCGATCAATGCATTTTCCGGCAGGTTGAGTTCCCTGATGGGTTTTTGGATGATTTTTGAATCAGCTTTTATAATGAATTCCTGAATCTCTGCGTCTACGCCGTACAGATGTGAAAAGGTGTTGCCATGGTGTATATTGCGAAAAATGAAATTGGCGGCAGCCAGCTTCTTATTGATTAAAGAATCGATTCCCATTTTCTGTGAATGATCAAACAATCCGATATTTTCTACCATGGCAATATTTTTCTTTACCCCCAGCTCTTTGGCAATGAGGCAACTAAAAATGTTTGTTTCAGAATTTCCTGTTACAGAAATGATGGCGTCGTATTCCCCTGCCCCCTCCTCTTTGAGTACGTTGATATCCGTTCCGTCGCCATGGACAAAATGGACATTGGGGATGTTTCTGGCAAGTTCATGGCATTTATCAAGATTTTTCTCGATCAATTTGATTTGGTAGGATTTATTCAGCCTCATTGCAAGGTATCTGCCGGTACGGCTTCCCCCGATAATCAGGATGCTTTTAATTTCGTAGCAGTATTTTCCTGCAAAGTCAAATACCTTTTCTTTGCCTTCCCGGGTTGAAATGAAATAAAGATGATCGCCGGCCAGAAATTTTGTGCTTCCCTTTGGAATAATGGTTCTGGTGTTGCGATGGATGGCAGCGATCATGAAAGAATTTTCGGGAATATTGCCGGCTGTTTCAGCTATGGTTTTTTCCACCAGAGGGGAGTCTTGTCCGATCACCATCCCCATAATGCTGAGTTTCCCGTTTTCAACATCGAAAGTTTCGGTAAGAGCCGATGATTTAAGCAGGTATTTCACCTCCCTTGCTGCCAGAGATTCCGGCGATATGAGATCGTCGATACCCAGGTCGTGCAGGTCAAGGGTCCCCTTGTCGACCAGGTATTCCATGTTACTGATCCGGGCAATGGTGAATTTTGCACCCAGCTTTTTCCCAATCAGGCATGTGTTGATATTAGCCGATTCGTTTGATGTAACTGCTATCAGCAAATCAGCCGATTCGATACGAGCCTCCTTCAACACCCTGTAACTGGTGGCATCTCCCAGCACCGTCCTGATTCCAAGGTTCTTTTCTACCTGGATCAGCTTTTCTTTTTGGGTGTCAATCAGGGTGATGTCCTGATATTCCTTCTCCAGCAATTTGGCAAGGTAAAACCCCACCTCTCCATCGCCGGCTATAATGATTTTCATGTTTATTTCTGAGGTTAGTTCTCAACTATGGTTTTTATAAAAACTGATTTTAGGGTTTCGGGCATTAATTCAAGGATTTCCTTGAGAGATGTTGCATTTTCTCCCGCTGTCAATGCAGTAAAAAATTCATTTTCAATGGCATTTCTTTCGTATAGGGTACCTTTGGAATACAGCAGGTTGATGATTTTAAAGGGTTCATGCTTTCTGGAACCATCATCTCTGATAATTTGCATGGTAAACAAGGCAAAATGCCGGAGTGATTCATATTCAGAATATGAATCAGACTCCTGAACTCCCATACTGGAAAAAGCTTCCGGAAACCACTGGTGCAGGGTTTTTTGAATCCGTGTATTCATCGCAAGAGTTTTTAGGATTACACGGCATCCTTACTTTCAATTAATGGTCCAGAGAAAAAATAAATCTATAAAGCGCTGTTTAACAGTAAATAAACAGTGCTGTTCGCAGAAATTAAATCTGAAAATCCTGTCAGAATGAAAGGGTGAGGATTAGCACTTTGAAAGGGTAGGCATTACTTCAGCTGGTACTCTGCCAGTTTCCGGTAGAGGGTGGTAAGTGCTATACCCAGCAATTCTGCGGTTTTGGTTTTATTACCGTTAACTGAGAGAAGCACTTTCTGAATATGGGCTTTTTCCGCATCAGCCATCGAATATCCTGAGGGGGATTTGAAGTTTTCCAAATCTGCGGAAGGGTGCCGGAGGTTTGGAGGTAACAGATCCGGTGTGAGCTCTGTGCCATTGGCTAAAATCACACACCTCTCGATGATATTTCTGAGCTCCCTGATATTTCCCTTCCACGGATGAAGTTTCAAGGCCGAAATAAAGGCAGGTGCGATGCCGGTTATCCTGCTGTTGATCTTGCTGGCAAAGAGCTGCATGAAATGGTGGGCAAAGAGTTCGATGTCATCTGGTCTTTCACGCAGGGGAGGTAAACTGATTTGAAAAACCGAGATCCGGTAATACAAATCTTCCCTGAAAGCACCGGACTCTGTATCAAGGAGCAGATTGCGGTTTGTGGCAGCAATGATCCGCACATCCACACTTACAGGCTGGCTCTCTCCCACCCTGAAAAATTCTCCGGTTTCAATTACCCTTAGCAGCTTGGTTTGCAGATCCAAAGCCAGCTCTCCGATTTCATCCAGAAAAATGGTGCCGTGGTTGGCTTCTGCGAAAAGCCCTTTCCGATCTTTCACCGCCCCACTGAACGATCCGGCTTTATGGCCAAAGAACTCGCTTTCCAGCAGCTCGTGGCTGATGGCGGCACAGTTGATGGCAATGAAGGCTTTGTTTTTTCGCGGACTTGCATGATGGATGGCTTTGGCAAACACCTCTTTACCAGTTCCTGTTTCCCCCGTAAGGAGAACTGTGGTTGTAGTTGCTGATACCTTTTTTGCCAGATCAACAGCTTTCAGGATGGATTGAGACTTTCCGATGATGTTCCCAAAAGAATAGGTTTCACCGAGTTGTTTTTCGAGATGAAGTATTTTCTTCGCCAGATCAACCTTTTCGAGAGCGCGATACAGTAGGGGAATTACCTTGTTGTTATCGTCGCCTTTGGTGATATAGTCGAAAGCACCGTTTTTAATAGCCTGCACACCGTCGGGTATGTTGCCGTAAGCGGTAAGCAGAATGATCTCCAGCAGCGGGTACCGGCTTTTCAGCTCTCTTGAAAACTCAATCCCGTTCCCGTCAGGCAGCTTCACATCACACAGTACCACATCTATGTCCGTCAGGCCGATCTTTTTCAGAGCCGTTCTGCAGTCACCGGCCACGTGCACCTCAAACCCTTCATAACTGATGATCCTTGCCAGCAGGCTCCTGAGCTTTTCCTCATCGTCAATGATCAATACTTTTTTCATCATGACCCTCTTTGGATAACGCCCCAAAAGTACACTAATTTGAGAAGGTTGAGGAGGTTGAGGAAGTTTAGGAGGTTGAGTTGTTTAGTGGTTGATTCGTTTAGTCGTACAGTCGTTCCTTCGTACAGTCGTTCCTTCGTACAGTCGTCCACCTAAACTCATCAGCGAAGCACTCATCGCACTGAATGTACAGCTCTCTGTTCCGGGGTATTGGCAATATGAATATATCATGGAGAGAGCCATTATGCGTTGAACAATACATCAAGATTTCGCCATGAAATCACATGGTATCCTTTAAACATGAATGCATCATTGCCTCCGTATACCACAAAACCGTTCTCCTTCTTTATTCCTGAAATTTTCTGAAATCCTTCCAGCCCATCAATGAATTTGTTCGAAAAAGTCAATGCCGATTTGATCTCAACAGCTTTCATTTCAAGCTCCTCCAAAACACAATCTACTTCATTTTTATTGCTGTCGCGAAAGAAATGGAGATTGGATAGCTGCCCCTGGTTGAACCGTTGTTTCAAAAGTTCCAACAGCACCAGGTTCTCAAACAGATTCCCCGTCAGGTAGTGGTAGGTTAATTGTTCAGCATCACTGATGTTCAGAAGAAATGATGCCAACCCCACATCCACAAAATAGAGTTTGGGTGATTTTATGACCCTCTTTCCAAGGTTTTTGTACCAGGGGTGCAACAATACAACAACAAAACTTGCCTCCAGCACCGACAGCCAACCCCTGGCCGTATTAACACTCACACCTGCATCATTGGCCAACGAAGTATAATCCACCAGTTGCCCGACCCGCCCGGCACACAGCTTCACAAAATTCGAAAACAGGGTAAGGTCTCTGATATGCTGAATTTCTCTTACATCCCTTTGCAGATAAGTCTCGAAATAGAAAGGGTAGAAATCGGCAGGCTGCATCTCCTGATCGTAAAGCCGCGGATAGAATCCTCTGAATAGCCAGTCAGTATAATGGTCGCCGGAAAATCTTTCCAATGCTTGCAATTCCGACAAACTGAAAGGGAGCAGCTTCAGGACGGCTGTACGTCCGGCCAGGGTTTGTGAAACCTTTTCACTCAACAATAAGCTCTGGGAACCGGTAATAATAAACTGTCCGTTGATTTTCTGCTGATCCGCCTCCACCTGAATATGGGAGAGCAGGTCGGGCAACCTCTGCACCTCATCGATGATGATCTTTTTCCCTTTCGGATAGAACAGTACCGATGGATCTTCCTGAACCTGCGCCCGGGTCTGCGGGTTCTCGAGGGTGAAGTATTCGTAATCGCTGAAGAGTTTTTTAACCAGCGTTGTTTTTCCCGATTGCCGCGGCCCGGTGATGGTTACAACAGGGTACTTCTGGCTGAAGTACAATGCCTTTGCTTCGATATCTCGTTGAATCATAGTACAAATTTATGCAATAATTCATTTGAATTGCAATTTTGCATAAATTCTTTTTGGCACCGAGGTCATTGAAGAAGGTTGAGGAAGTTGAGGAAGTTGAGGAAGTTGAGAAGGTTGAGTCGTTTAGCTGTTTAGTCGTTCTTTCGTACAGTCGGATTAAATCATGGCAGATTCATCGGGAACCGATTCTGCGCTGATCTGTGTGATTTGCGGGCAATTTTCTCTCAACAGCGAAGCGCTCACCGAACTTCCATCAAGTCACTATTTTATACTCAGTCCTAATATCATTCTCAAGCCATAAGTTGTAAGAAGGCCGCCTTTTCCTTTGGAAACAATCGTGTAGATCGGAAAGGTGGCAAAAGGACCAATAGAATACCTTATTCCTCCAAATCCTCCTGAATACATGGGTGAGAACAGAAACGAAAACCTTGTGCCGGTTCCGGCCGCAAACCCGGAATCACCCACATTCCATTCATCCATCTCGTAAATCCAAATCAACCCTGACAATTCAACATCAAAACTTTCTGCTACATTGCCCTGGTTTATATATGAAAACAATATGCCGGTGGTAATATTAAAAGACATCTCAAATGTTTCAACTACAGGGGGTGCAGGCAAAGAAAACATAGTTTTTTCACCGGATTTCATCATGGTTAATCCACATCCCAGTATACCACTAAGCCTGTATTCTTTTTTCTCCATAAACCCCAATTGGAAGCGTATATGACCCGTGCTTCCATTTCCGAAACCCACAGAGCCTCCGCGAGATAACAAGTTCATCGAACCAGCATTGAAGTGCTGAAAGTCGGCATTCAACCATAGCTTGTGATAAGCCTTGTTCTTGTTTTCCGAGGCTGGAATACTGCTCTGCGCAGAATCCTGACGGGTTGTGGTTTGACCCATTGAACATAATGAAACACAAATCAAGAGAGAGGTCACTAATACTTTGGTTTGATTCTTCATGTGTTAGCATTTAGATTATCCATCATGTTTCATTAAAAAACCACGCTTCCCGGGTTCCACTGATCAAATGTAGGCAAATTTTTCGATAGATAGAATACCTATAATCCTATATGGCAAAAAATCAGTGAAAATCATCCGTCAGCTGGCGGATCTGCGTCATCCGTGTTCTATAAAATAGCCACGGATGCACGAATGATGTTTTGCCGAGAGGCTCTATTCGTGCATTGGTGGCGTTTGAAAACGTTGAGATCGTATGTTTGCAAACGAAAAACATAGGTCTTCGTAATATGGAGTAAA
>CAZJZF010000173.1:0-5771 GCA_964550385.1 uncultured Lentimicrobiaceae bacterium
AGCGGCTTTCCTGAGGTACATCTTTTCCTGGCCACCTTCTGCCAATGCAGGATCTTCACCGGTTTCCACCACGGCGCAGCGGGTCCATTTCGACTTGTCGGCAGTGAAAACGACATTTACGCTGTGGAGGTTGCTCATCATATTCAGGGTGCCGAACTTACTCCATTGGGGGCCATGCTCGTACTTCGAAGCCATTCTGTAGGGAGCCCAGGTGCCGTTGAGCACTTTTTCGTAGAATTCGTTGGGGTCTTTCCAGTTTTTGCCATCGTTGCCGGGCTCGTAGTCGTTGTTGGTGGGTTCAGCATTGTCATCCAGGGTACCCGAGCGGATCCAGTTGAACGGTCCTGGCTGGTCGAAATCGGGAACAGCGGTAAGCCAGCGCTTGGAGCTGTCGGCAAAGGTCATGGTAGCTTCCAGGAAACCGTTCTGCGAAACAGCCTCCATATCACCCGGGGAACCGGGTTGTCCGATGGTAACGGCAATTCCGTAATCGAGCAGCAATTGTTCGTTGGCTACTTCAATGGTTTTCTGCGAGGCAATGGTATCTTTTATGTTACCGTGTTCATAATAGAGGGTCCAGCGGGTGCTGCCGATGGGAAGAGTATTGTCGAAGATGAGGGTGAACTTGCCGGGTTTTACATTCAGGGGGTCAACTACCTTAACGTTGATGGGGCCTTTGCCATTGAGATATACAGGGTTTTCGATCCTGTGGGGTGCCCCCGACATGATTTTGTCGATACTCTCTTCGGTCAGGTCAACGATCATTCCACCGTTGCCGTTTCCTTCGATGCGGGTGATGGCAGGGCCATCGCCATAGGCAGATTTCAATATGGTACCACCTTTTTCCGGAGTTGGGATGTGGGGGATGGCCGGGATGGCTACGATGGAACTGCCCGACTGGGTTTTACGGCTGGCCATGTAAGGCAACTTCTGTCCACGCAGATATTCCGGCAGGGAAGGATCGATTTTGTAGGGCAGGAACTCATTGTGGGCGTAAGCGATTGCGATGAAATAGTATTTCTTGTTGTTGATCAGCCGTTTGTCTTTGGAGGCAAATTTATCTTCTGTAATCCGGATCGAATGGAAGAGTCCTTCGTTGGCACCATTCACTTTTTCACGTGGTACGTACAATCCGAGATACCCGTCATATTCGTAATTGATGATTCTGGCAATGGAGTCTTTGATATCGCACTGAGCCACCAAACGCACCTTGTCGGCATTGCCAGCTTCGATATCGGCTCCGGTAACGGTAGCATCTGCTACCTGGAAGATCATATATCCCTGGAATTTAAAGGTTGAATCGCCGCGATCTTGTGGATCAACAGAATCAGGGAATGCGATGGAGGGGTCGTAGATAGAGTAATCCTCGTTGTAGTTTGCGTTGTTTTTGCGGTTTACCATATACAGGATCAATTCCTTGTCCATTTCCTGAACAATCAGATCCGGTGCATCGGGACCTTCCACAATGGCAAAACAGTTGTCGAACAGGCGCTGACATTTATCGTCCACAATGCGCAGCAGTTCAACAGATGCCCATGTGCCCCCTGAGGTAGCGCGAGCCCAGGGAATACCAACAGTAATGTAGTTTACAGCACCTGATTCCAGGGTAAAAGGACCTGCCGACTGCATAAACCGGCGATCGAATGGCTGGTTTCCAGCCTCTTTTTCCGACCAGAACTTCGGTCCGTTGGGAGGGCTGCCACCGGTACCCCAATCGCAGGGATCCGAATCACCGGGGAACATAAAGTCACATTCAGGGCCATAGGAGCCAGGAGAATTCTGGTGGGCATTTCCGCCATAAATCATCTTGGTTCCATCCTTCCAGATTCCGCGCAGGAAATTGTAATATTCAATAGCCACGTTTGGATCGGTCATATACGCTGGTGTTCCTGTATTATTATGGTATACGAAACGGCGCATGCCGAATCGCTCATTGTCGACGATGGTGTCTCCGAAATTTACCCCATTGATGCTCACATCACAAGCTTGCTTGGTAAAAAAGGTGGTGTCTCCTGAAATAGAGTCAATGCTATAGGTAGTTATGATTTTCGGATTATCTATCCCATCAGGATCCATGTAGGGTCCCTGAAAGAAGTCAACCCCTACAGCAGGAGGATTGGCACCATAAGCCCAGGCTTGACCGGAACCGTCAATTTCCGGCCCGTTGTAGCAGTAACCGAGCCCCCGAAGCACATCGCATCCAACATAGTCGTCACTTGCATAGCCAAGATCTGTGTCAACCCATTGGGAGAAATAGGTTTCACGTAAACGGAAGGTAGAGCGGTTGATGATTTCGTATGAATAAAAGGTCATATCATTGATTTCATCACTTGTGGTAAATCCAAATGCCTGAGCGCGGATTTCAAGCCCGATGGGTTCTCCGCCCGTTTCTGTATGGATGTTGCCTTTGTCGTTAAATACCCACCAGATGGTTTTGTCACCTTTCAGGATCTGGTCGGCAAGTTTTCCCCCTTTACTCACGTTATACATGGTTTCCATGGTGGGCATATCGCTCTTGCAGAGCTTGTTGGAGCGGTCGAAATCGTAGTAGGGGTAATCACCCAATTCCCATTCGTAGATTCCATTCTGGTTTCTGTCGAAGAAAGGAGCCAGATAGGGGGTTTGCCCTTTGGCGGTATTCCCTTCCCACGGCCACTCCTGGATGATTTTCGGAGGGGCAGGATAATCTGCCGTAGGGACAAACTGGCCGGTTGCATCATCAATGTAAGATAGAAACTCTGCCACCTCGGCACGGGTAATTACAAAATGGCGGTCGTATTCGGAACAGGTTTCTGCATCTACAGCAGCGGTGCCATCCACGGTAAGGGGCCCAGGCCAGTAGTCATTTCCCACCTGCCTGTAACGCAATGCGGCCAATTTCAGCTGATCGTTTACGTCAAGCCCTCCAATCCACAAAGAAGCGGAGAACATCGACATTTTTTTCGAACCTTTTGGGATTTCATACTCAGGCTCCCCCTGAAGATCCCACCACATATCCCCACCGGTATTGATACGGGTACGGACATTGTTCACATCCAGTTCTGTTGCACTGGTAGCCGGAAGACATCCCGCTGCAATCTTCTTGTTTCCACCGGATGGGGTCACCACTCCCGGCACCTTTTCTGCATAGGTTTGGGTTACGAAAGCCATTAGGGCTATCGCTGCCAGCAGAAATTTCACTGTTGCTTTCATTTTCATATGATTGTTTGATTTCGTTTCGGTATTCTGTATAATCAATTTGATGGTATTTGCTGTATCAGATGCTGATCATCAGGCCTATACGGATCCTTCTTGGGAGTGAATAGTTGTAAGGATTGTTTACTGCAATGCCATACATTTCACGATAAGCTTGCGGGTCGCGCTGTTCATTGATCTGGGTCTGGTACTCGGCTGCAGCAAGATATCCATCGTCATCCGGGTTACCTGTAGCCCTGTAAACACCCATGATATTTTTGGTATTCAGCACATTCAGGACCTGGACATACACATTCATAAAAGCTTGTTTGTCCTTTTCACTGCCCCAGGTCAGCAATATATCACGATCCACACGGGCGTCAATCGAAAACTGCCACGGTAGTCTGGATCCGTTGAGGGAGCCTTGAAGGATGGCTCCGCCGGTAATCAGAGACGGATACACGGTGCTTGATTTACTGTAAGGCACACCAGACCCACCCCTGAAGGTAAAGTTCACACCGGTGGCTTCCAGCAGCTTGATGGTTTTGCTGGATCCATCAGCCAGTTTACGGGTAATCACCGGTCCATTGTAGCGCTTTCCTGCATCGAAACGATAGTCGATTACAGTGGAAATTGCATGACGACGGTCGAAGGATAGTGGGTTGGTAGTTCTCAGATTGGGTTGTCCTGAACGGATCAGTGCTGCAGCTGATTCCTCGTTGGAACCGGTACCATCCGCAAACTGCATGGTGTAGCTGGCTTTTATCCAAATGTTTCCACTACGGCGTAAGTCGTAGGATACGGTATAACCTTTTACGGTTCCGAAGTCAAGGTTACTGTAGGAATAGTAATTGGTTGGATACGCTCCTGAATAACGGTATGACTGCACCAGATCGCGCATTTCGCGGTAGAATGCTGAAAGTTTGAGGGAGGAGTTGGCATTCAGCTTTTGTTGGAAACCAAGTTCATAATCTACGGTACGTTCCGGTAAAAGATCAGGATTGTTGATTGAGCTGCTGCCAAAATTATTGATAAACAGATATTCAATGGGGTTCATCCGGTTCCCGTATGTAGGACGTTTCGACAGTACATCATAATGGGCAAAGAAAAGAGCTTCGTCAGAAATAGGGAAGGAGAAAGAAATTCGTGGCAGGAAGTTGGTCTGCGGTTCGTAATCCTTGAAAGCACTGGAATTCACTTCCTTTTGGTCAGGATTTACAAGGTAAGGAGCAATCCCGGTAGCCGTTTCAAGCACCTTGGGATCGCTGATTTCGGTTCCCTGTGAATTGTACCACTGACTTCCATTGCGATAACCCACAACGGACGAGGGGTTTTTGATGTCATTCACATATACCACATAATTATCACCCATATTGTTGGGATGTTCGATGGTTACGCCATCAATTTCCGCTACTTCTTTTACGGTCTTGGCTTCGTAGAGCAGATAGGGATCTTTCAGCACCTTCTGGTTGGCATCAAAACGGTCAACACGGATACCAACATTAAAGATCAGGTCGCGGAAAGCAAATTTATCTTCTACGTATCCTGCCATATAGATGGGTTCGAATGGTGCAATGGGCCTGGTATACCTGCCATCAACCTTTTTGGTAAAGAAATCATCAAGGCTGGGTTTGTAATCAAGAATTTTTCCGGTGTGGTCATATCCATAATAAGAAACCAGCGCGTTGTTACCCGACCTGAGCAACTCATCCGCTGCAAACATATCCACACTAAACTGGGTGGGGTCAAGATTATCCACATCAATCCAGTCGAGTCCATCTACAGCAAGTCCCAGTTCCTTTCGCAGGTTGTAATCGAAGAAAAACTGAGAATTCACGTCGAGGAGCCTGTCATAATTAATGGTATCCTGGAAAACTCCGTACGAATCGTATACCGGATGTGGGTTGTTCAAATCAAGTTCCCTGATATGCCAGTTGGCGTATTGACGCATTACTGTCCAGAGAGCTGTTGTGGCCAGGGAGTAGGCTCTGTCAATACGCTGTTCGTACTGCAAGCCAAATTGTATGGAGTGATTTCCGATATCGGCCGAAGCATGCGCATTGATCCCAACCTGGGTGCCCAGAGACTTGCTGTAAGAACCGTATGGGGAACCTGCGTTGGGGAATAAGCTGTACACTGCGTCAGGGCCATCACCGTTGAGAAGGCCTTGCCCAGCCTGTACCAGAGTGTAATTGGAGTAGAATCCGGAGTACAGGTCATAAAGGCTGTAATACTGGTCGGTATAATTCGAGAGGAGGGGGTTGATTTCAGAACGTTCAAAGGTATACAGAGTGTCTCTGAAACCGTTATGTATCCATACATTTGAATATCCGGCAATTTCATCGTCACCCAGCTCATAGCTGTTGGTTTTGTAGGTTTTGAACTTACCCACATACCCATATTTAAACACATCATCTTTGTGGTCGCGGTGTTCCGATTTTCCGATCGTGCGGGTATAGTTGGCATTCACCGAGTAATAGAGGTTTTTAATCAATGCCCCGCTTTGCTGGTTGCTTTCAAACCGCTGGGTATACCTTCCAAAAACACTGTATTCGCTGAAAGTACTATGCCCACGTGTGTTGGGATTAAAAAGAGCC
>CAZJZF010000174.1:0-5758 GCA_964550385.1 uncultured Lentimicrobiaceae bacterium
TAAAGATGAAGCATCGAGACTGAAAATTATTGGTGAAGTAACAACAAAACTGGGCAAAGAGGCGGTAGAAGGAACTCATTACGAAGGAGCCGTCAGGGAATTTTTTGATGGCAATGCCTATTATCTCTTTGTATATGAGGTGTATTCTGATGTAAGGCTGGTGGGAGCTCCGCCATCTTCTATCGGAAAATTCGGAGCCGATACAGACAACTGGATGTGGCCCCGCCATACCGGTGATTTTTCCTTGTTTCGGGTATACACAGGACCTGATGGCAAACCGGCACCCTATGCCAAAGAAAACATCCCTCTGAAGCCAAAACACTCCCTGCCGGTTTCGATTTCCGGTATTCAGGAGGGTGATTTTTCCATGATCATGGGATATCCCGGCAGTACGGACCGATATCTTACCTCTTTTGGGATCGAACTTAACCTGAACTCAACCTACCCTACCCGTATTGATATCCGCAGAAAAAAACTCGATATCATGATGGAAGATATGCAGGCTGATGCCGCTGTGCGGATCAAATATTCCTCGAAATATGCAGGTGTTGCCAATTACTGGAAAAACTTCATCGGAATGAGCAAAGCCTTGAAGAAGCTGAAAGTAGCAGATCGCAAGCGTGAGATTGAAAACCGGATGGGTGCCTGGATCAGCAGTGATCTTGCACGTCAGAATAAATATGGATCGGTGCTGCCGGGACTCGAAAAAGCCTACAAAGAGATGGCAGAATATAATGTAGCCCGGTATTACTATGTTGAAGCTTTTATGTCGGGGAGCGAACTACTGGTGTTCTCCACCGCTTTCCAGTCGTGGGTAACCTACCTGAAAGGCAATGAGATGACTGCCGAGAAAAGCGAAGCCAATATCAAACGGTATGAAACCCGGCTGAAATCCTTGTTCAAAGATCTCAACGTACCTACCGACCAGAAAATGCTGGCAGCGATGCTGGAGATGTACTTTAAGAACGTACCCGTTCACCAGCAACCCGAAATGCTGCAGAAAATCGGCACAAAATACAAAGGTGATTTTGGGAAATATGCCGCTAAAATATTCAAGAAGAGTCTCTTTACCAACCAGGATAAAATTCTGGCTGCCCTCCGGAAAATGGATCCTTCTGTATTTGAGAAAGATCCCCTCTACCAGCTTGCAGACGCTTTCCTTAAAAGCTATGAACCCATTCAGAAAAAACTGGATGAAACCAATCTTTCGCTTTCGCTGAACAAAAGGCTTTTTATGGAAGCACTGATGGAAATGGAGAACGATAAATTGTTCTATCCTAATGCCAACTTTACCATGCGCCTGACCTACGGAACCGTTAAAGGATACAGCCCGGCAGATGCTGTTGAGTACCTGTACCTGACTACACTTGATGGGGTAATGGAGAAAGAGGATCCGAACAATTGGGAGTTTGTGGTGCCCGAGAAATTGAAAGAGCTATACAAGAAAAAGGATTTCGGACAGTACAGCGAAAACGGAAAGATGCCCGTTGCTTTCCTGACCAACCACGACATTACCGGTGGCAACAGCGGAAGTCCTGTTATCAATGCCCGTGGGGAACTCATCGGATTGGCTTTCGATGGCAACTGGGAAGCGATGAGCGGCGATATTCATTTCGAAGATGAATTGCAGCGCACCATCAATGTGGATATCCGCTATGTGCTGTTTATTATTGAGAAATATGGCAATGCCACCCACCTCATAAAGGAGATGAAGATTACTGATCAGAAACGGGAACATACCCGGGCACCGCAATCTTCTGAGATTGTTGAATAATTTGCTGTTCAAGATAGATTTTTGAAAATCAAGCCGGTGTGGAGCATAGTACTCTTCACCGGTTTTTTTTATAAAAATGTAACAAAAAATGTAAAAGTGATGTATCTTTGTAGTACTTTTAGCACGATTATCAGGTAAAATAGTTTGTTTTATTGATATTCAAGTATTTATAAAAATCTGCTTAAGAAGTTTTTTGACCAATATTCACAAACACACAAACTATGAAAAAACTGTTGCCTTTGTTGATGATTGCTGTGCTGGCAGTTCTGTTTATTACTTCCGGTTGCCGGAAAGATGATCAGGACGTAAAAGTAGACGGCATTGATGTGACCATCCCCAGGATTCTCCTGAAAGACGGAAAAATTACGATGTTTATTTCCGTTACCGACCTGAAAGGAAATGCCATCAACAACCTTTCACAATCCAACATTATGATCGAAACGATCAAGGATGGCATTACCACCAAAGTGAGTGGTTTCAACCTGTATTCTTCCACCAGTACGCCAACACCCATTGCCGCAGCAATGGCTATGGACTACTCGGGAAGTATGTATTTTGACACGGCATTCGTGCCGGCTATGGAATCAGCAGTAAAGACCTTCATTGGCCTGAAGGGGTTAACTGACAAGCTGGAAGTCATTAAATTTGACGACAATGTATATGTAGTTCAACCTTTTACAACCGACACAATCCTTCTGTATGCAGCTGTTGACAGTACTATGGCACTACAGGGGGCAACTGCGTTCTACGAAGCCTGCCTTACGGGCTTACATGATGCAGCAGCTTCAGTTTCAAGCACATTGGGCGTATTGCCTGCCATGCTAGGATTTACAGACGGGGTAAACAATGTGGCTCCATTAAACCCAGACACTGTAATCAACACAGCTCTGCAGTTGCAGATTCCGGTTTACACCCTGGGCTTTGGTGGCACACCTACCTATATGCCCGACACAGCCATGCTGAGGCATATTGCTGATACCACGGGAGGCAGGTACTATTACACTCCAAATCCCGCCGACATTCAGCAGTTGTACCAATATGTAAATGGACAGCTTACCGGTGCCATGGTGGTGGGTTTCCCCTGGGGAAGCAAGGCCAACGCCACAATCCGGGTAACCGTGGTTTACCAGGGATACAAAGCTACTGCCAGTAAGATGATTTTCTATTAGTAATCAATTTCTGAGGGCTGCCTCAGGAGCTAGCCGGTGACGGAACCGAAGCAGCTTTTGAGGCAGCTTTTTTTTTGCCCCGAAAACAACAATTATGTGGAATAAAAGGTCATTTGCAGTATTATTCTTTTGGTTCCTGTGGGTTTCAATCTCAATGGGTCAGCAAGAACAAATCCGAGGAGCCGATCAGGCACTCGCCTTTCTGAATTCACTGTACGATGAAGACGGATCCGGAAGGGTGGAGCGTATTACCCTGGAGAAGGCCTGGTTAAACGATGATGATACCACGATCGTGCTCTTCATTCCTGAGGGGCGGGAGGGGTTTGTTCTTGTTTCCGGATTGAAAAAATCACCAGACGTATTGGCCTGGTCCACAAAGGGGCGGTTACAGGGTGAAATTCTTCCACCGGGATTTCTGTGGTTGGTAAATGCTTATAAAGCATCCTTGGAACAGACCCGGCATTCCAACCCAGAACCTGTTAATGCTGAGATTTTTGAAACAGGAGCTTCGAGAGGGCAGCAATCCGTATACCCATTGCTGACCTGTACCTGGGATCAACGCTGCCTGTATAATGATTCCTGTCCGGCTGATGTGACAGCTCCTGCCTATTTCTGCGGAAAAGCTCCGGCAGGTTGCGTTGCCACTACCCTGGCCCAGATCATGAAATACCACAAATGGCCCACACAGGGCACGGGCACCAAAACATACTACAGCATCAAATATGGAACCCTGAGCGCCAATTTTGGGGCAACACAGTATCAGATACATTCGATGCCCAATGCTATTTATACGCCTCATGGTGGCGTTGCAAAACTGCTGTATCATGCAGGCATTGCATCTCAAATGAACTATGGCCCCGTAGCCTCAGGAACCGGCATTACAGACGCCCGGAATGCCCTTGTTAGCTATTTTGGGTATAAAGCTACGGCACAGGTGGTAAGTAAGAGCGCATACACCGAATTGAACTGGAAAAACCTGATGCGAAGTGAAATTGATGCCGGCAGGCCGGTTTTTTACAGTGGTATCGAACAAACCGGTGGGGGTGGTCATGCCTGGGTGCTGGACGGGTACACCACGAATGATTTTTTTCATTTCAACTGGGGCTGGAGCGGCACTGCCGACGGGTATTTTACCCTTGCCAACCTAAATCCGCTGGGAAGCGCCAATTACATCAACTTTCAGGAAGCCATCATCGGTATTGAGCCCGCTGGCAACCCTCCGCTGGCATCCTTTTCTGCCTCCAGGCTTACTCTTGAAAAAGGGGATACCGTTTCATTCGTAAACCTCTCCTCTCCGGGTTCAACATCCTTCCAGTGGTTTTTCCCGGGTGGAAGCCCTGCGGGGTTTCAGGGGCCGGTACCGCCTCCGGTTACTTATGTTTCCAGCGGCCTGTTCGACGTAATTCTCATTGCCTCGAACGGAACCGTTTATGACACCATGCACCGCACAGGCTATATCAAGGTTTTGCCTATGGCTGGATTTTCTTCATCCCGGCAGGTAATTGAAGCCGGTGGAAAGGTGGATTTTTTTGATGCAACAGAAAGCTCCGTTCCGATGCAAACATGGGAATGGCATTTTTTCGGTGGTCAGCCTTCAACATCAACCCTGAAAAACCCCTCGAATATCGTATACCAGCAACCGGGACAATACGCGGTGCTACTGAAGACTTCTGCAGGAACGCTGACGGATACCCATATGGCATTGAAATACATAACGGTACATTCCCAATGTGATACCCTGCTTGATTTTTATATGCAGGGATGGAGTGTACAACCGGTAAATCAACCGTCATTTCAGGTATATCAGGAGGATCTTGACGGACTTATCCCCTATCACACCACGTATATTACCTCAGGATGGCAGTATTATGCAGAAACCGGAGGCAACCAGTTTATCAGCGCAACTTCACTCTTTACCACACCCGGTACGGCAAACAACTGGCTGATTTTCGGTCCGGTGACATTACCATCCGGCGGTGCAGAACTTAGCTGGCGGCATAAATTCCCTGATCACACCAAGCGGGATGGGTATGAGATCAAAATATCCACCACGGGATTTACCCATCAGCATTTTACCGGTGCCCCGCTGTTCAGTGTGGCCGACAATGACCCTTACACTCTAGGGGACACAGTATGGAGGTGGAACAACCTGCAAATCCCATCGGCACCTTATGGCGGTCAACCCTGCTGGATTGGGGTACACCACAATGCAGTAAACATGTTTTACATCGCCTTCGACGATTTCAGGATAACCTCCTGCAGCGGATATCCACTGACTGCCAATCTTTTTTCGTTCGACACCATAATCTCAGCAGGAGACACAGCCGTTTTCTATGATTTCTCAACGGGGGAACCGGCTCAGATTACCTGGAATTTCCCGGGTGGTTTGTTGCTGAATCCCGGAGCAAAAAACCCGATGGTAAAATATCTTAACCCGGGAAGTTATGATGCGGGAATTACGGCGATGTACGGAACCGTTCCCAGTATGAAAACCTATCCGGCCTATATTAAGGTAAGTCCGATCGGTTTAAAGGATGATTTTAATGGCCTCTCAGCGGTTTCTGTATTCCCCAATCCTGTAACAGAGCGGCTGTGGATTGGAGGTATCAAATCCGAATCCATTTACCAGTTGCTGGACCTCAGCGGCAGAGTGCTAAGGCAGGGGACTGTTTTACCGGGGGAAAGCCTTGATTTCTCTGAGATTCCGGCGGGGTTAATATTTTTAAGGATAATTAACCATCAGGGCAGGCATGAGATCCGGAAAGTCATCAAGCGATAGAGGAAATGCTGATATCTTTGCGGCATGAAGGCTAAG
>CAZJZF010000175.1:0-5751 GCA_964550385.1 uncultured Lentimicrobiaceae bacterium
GGTACCTATACGGTGGCTTATACCATGGCAGGTATCGGAAGCTGTCCTCCGACAACAGTAACCGCTCCTTTTATTCTGACACAGCTCCCCACGATTACTACCTACCAGTACGACGACAGCCCCTTCTGCTTCGATGCACCCAATGCAGTGCCGAACCTGGTGGCTTCTCATTACAACGGTATTTTCACCATTCCCAATCCTCCCTTTGGACTGATCTTCAATAATGCTACCGGTATCCTTACTTTGGGCGGACAATCTCCGGCCAATACCTATACCATGCTGTACACTATCCCTGCTGCCCTTGGTTGCCCGGACGTTACCAAAACCACACCGGTTACAGTTAGACCCGCTTTCACACTGGCTACCTCATCAACCATGGAATCTTGTGACGGCGCACTGGATGGCACTGCCACCGTGGTACCCACAGGTGGAATTGCTCCGCTTACCTATCTCTGGAGTGATCCAGCAGCTCAAACTACAGCCACTGCAACCGGCCTGGCACATGGAACCTACACCGTTACCGTGACCGATGCCAACAGCCCCCTTGCCTGTATTCAGATTGCAACCGTTACGGTTGGCCTTGTGCCACTGCCGGCTCCTGTTATCGCTCCCATCAATGATATCAGCACAGTCAATAATTCTCCTGTGATTATTCATGCTCAGGCTACCTATCCTTCATTCTCCATCAATCCTGCTTACAAGGCTGATGCTCTCATAACCACCACCAACGCCTTCCCGGCAGGTGCCAAGGTTACCAGCATCCAATACAATGATGGTATGAACAATGTAACCCTTCCGCTCAACTTCTCACTTACAGGTCTTACTTCTGTATATCTGTCTGATGTTCTTGGCACTGCCCCCACACCGCTGGTTGGACACTCTGGACTCACCATCAACTGGACCATCACTGTAGAAGGTTTCAATACCGCCGCCACCTATCCGATCACGTTCCAGACGGTTACCTACATCGACAAAACCATCTGCGTAGCCCCGATCGGAAATGCAGAAAGCTTCAATCTTACCTTTGCCTTCATGGATGTGTTTGCATTAGCTCCTGCCCAGGTGCAGATCATGTGCTACCAGGCCTCCTTCACCTTTACCGAAGACTTCCCTGCTATTCAAAACATGGATCCCCTGGTAAAATCCAATGGCCTGATCACTTCAAATAACCCAATTCCTGCTGGAACTACTATCGCATGGAGTACCTCCTTCGGAAGTGGTACCTACCTGGTTACTGCCCCGCTCACCTCAATTTATGTCTCCGACCTTATTGGTGCCTCTATGGCCAATCCGGTGCAGAACGAGAACAACGTGAACCGGGTTTGGAATTTCACCGTTTCAGGTCCTAATTTCGATGACAATGATTATATTTTCACGGTCCAGGGCATTACTCAGCTATTGGGTGTCGATTATCCCTATTCCACCACTACAATTTCCCTGATCGGCCTGCCCACTATCACAACCAGTCAGATCGGAAATATCGCCACCATCACCAATACTCCGGTAGTGATTCACCAAACCGCTGTATATCCGGCTACCATATCTGCAGTTCCAACTGTGATGACAGATGCCCTTATCGCTTCAACCGTGGCTTTCCCCACCAATGCAGTCCTGGAGAAAATTACCTACAATCAGGGCAGTGGAACCACCACTTTCAACGTGAATTATGCTCTGGCTGGCCTAACTCAGGTATATCTGAGCGACATCCTGGGTAGTGCAAGTCCTTTGGCAGGCCATGCAGGACTTACCATCGACTGGACATTCACCATCAGCGGTTTTGCTGCACCACAAACCTATGGCATCACCATCACTCCTGTGGCTTACGAGAACAAGGCTATTTGCTACTCAGCCATCGGCAGCGCAGAATATTTTGATCTTACTTTTGCAGATCTGGTAAGTTCATCCATCTCCCCTGATCCTGCACAAATTATTTGTGATAAGGTTGAGTTTGGATTCAATATCCAGTATCCGGCAATTCAGAATATCGACAACAATACCGGTGTGATCAAGAACAATGCAGTGATCACTTCCAATGTGCCCCTGCCTGCCAGTACACTGAACTGGTCATACAATGGCAACCCCGGTGCTCCTTATACCATCGCCAACGGTACCACCCAGATCTCCCTGAGTGATATTACCGGCCTTACCGCTCCCCTGCAGGGACACGGTAACCTGAATGATACCTGGATGTTTACAATCACCGGCACAGGTCTTGCAGCCTGCGATTTCACCTTTACGATTCAGAACGTAGCCCTACTGGTTGGAAATTATGTGTATAACACCGAGACCATCCAGCTTATCGGACTTCCGGTTGTTTCTGTGGCACCGATGGTCAACATCAGCACCATTACCAAAACTCCGGTTATCGTTCATGCTACTGTAACCTATCCTGCAGTGATTACTGCAATGCCTTCAGTTCTCACCGACGCCCTCTTTACCACCTCTGTTCCATTCCCCGCAGGTGCAGTTATCGAATCTGTTACCTACAACCAGGGTAGTGGCACCGCAACTTTCCCGGTGAATTACAATGCTTTCAACGGCGTACAGACAAGCTTCTACCTGAGCGACATTCTTGGCGTAACTGCCAGCCAGCTGGCTGGTCATGCAGGCCTTACCATCAACTGGACCTTTACCGTAAGCGGATTCAATGCCCCCTATAATGGAAACGTTACCGTTACTCCGGTGGCTTATCAGTCTAAAGGATATTGCGAATCAACCATCGGTAATGTTACTGCATTCAACCTTACTTTTGCCGATCTGATCAGCTATACCGTCAATCCGGCTTCACCGATCACGGGTTGTGACAATCAGGCCACCTTTACCATTACCATCGCTAACCCTGCTGTGGTAAATGTTGATCCTGCAGTTACCAATGATGCTCTTCTGACTACCAGTACCCCGTTACCCGCAGGCACTATTATCGGATGGAGCTACAATGGCTCTCCGGTTACCAATTACACACTACCCGCTTCCACCAGCAGCTTCTACCTTTCGACACTTGTGGGTACCTCTTACCCGATCGTGCTTGAAAACCTCGTTACCGCTGCCTGGACCTTCAATATTACGGTTCCGAATACCGCTGTTACCACTTATAATCTCGAACTGACATCGGTTGCTAAACTTGGCACTTCGTACTATCCGTACCATGTTGAATATATTACACTGACCATTGCACCGACTCCGGTGGTTTCTGCCATTGACCTACAGGCCAAACTTGGACTTTCCGGTTCATGGTACCCGGTGGCTGGTTCGCTGCCCAATTACGATATGTGTATTGATCCTGCCAATGTGCCTACAAGTTATATCCTTGATATAGCTTCGCTGACTTCCAATATTGCTATCGAACCTAATTTCTACAATCCCTTCTATCTGCCCGCAACTCCTTCAGCTGCCCTCCTGAATTACTGGGCAGCCAAGGGTGTTAACAACACAGCTACCGGCTGGCAGGGTCAAATGTGGCAGATTATCAACGGACAAGCACCGATGGTATATGTTTACTTCGATGGTACTGACTATATGTTGGTCGATGGCCTGCAGTATTTCCTCTATGGTGGCACGCCGGTTATGACGATTCCCGGTGATTATCCTGAGGACACCTATGTGTTAACAGGTCAGATCAAGGAGGATATCAATGGATGTCTTACTGCACCTATCACTGTGAACCTTAACCTTAATACTACTCCGCAACTTTCCATTACCGGAACGGATGTAACCTGTTATGGCGCCAACGATGGCACCATCGACCTCACCGTTGTTGGTACACACACTCCATTCAGCTATTATTGGTCTGGTCCTACTAGTATTGGTAACATCCAGGATCCGGCAGGTCTGGCACCAGGTGCTTACTTTGTTATGGTTACAGATGCAAAGGGTTGTGAAGCTTCCGCACAGTATACCATCAATGAACCCGCTCTGCTGCAGATCGTTTCTATGGTACCGGCTGCCTATCAGGGAGGTTATAATATCTCCTGTAACGGACTCAGCGATGGTTCCATCAATACTACCATCAGCGGTGGTAATGCACCTTACACCTTTACCTGGAACGCACCTGTTACGATTGGCAATGTTGAAGACCCCGCCAACCTTCCTGCAGGTACCTACACTCTGACCGTAATTGATGCCAAGGGTTGTTCAGCTACAAGTTATGTGGCTCTTACCGAACCAATGCCGCTTCAGGCCAGCATCAGCGCTTATACCAACGTTACATGTTTCGGTTTCAATAATGGTACCGCTACAGTTCAGGCTACCGGTGGATACGCAGCAACCGGATATTCCTACCTCTGGTCACCTTCAGGGCAAACCACTGCTTCCGCTGTAAATCTGGCTCCTGTTACCCATACTGTGGTTGTTACTGATGACAATGGCTGTTCTGTAACAGTGCAGATTACTCTGACCGAGCCTGCTGAAGTTTTCCCACCAACCAATCCGGGTCACATTACGGTTTGTGGAACTCTTCCTGTTACCCAAACCATTACAGCAACCGCTACAGTTCCTGCCGGTCACTATATTGTATGGTACGATCAACCGGTGGGCGGCAATGTGATAACTTCCCCGACATTAAGTACAGTTGGTGCTGTTACTTACTATGCTGAAGCCGTTAATACTCTTACCAATTGCCCAAGCCTTACCAGAACTGCTGTCAATCTTCAGATCGATCAGCCTGCATCTGCCAACATTACTTACCTTGACAATCCGTATTGCTCAATCGACGGTTTTGCATACGTTACACGTACAGGAACTCCGGGTGGCTATCCGGGCGGAACACCGGGCGGCACCTATTTTGCTTTCAGCCCGGGCATCGTTATTGATCCTCTGACTGGTACAATTGATATTACCAACAGCATTCCTGCAACCTATACCATTGGTTATGTGATGCCTGCCAACGGAACATGTCCGTCAACCATTACCACTACCAGTATTACCATTGAACAGCTTCCGGCTGCTACGATCTCTTACAATACTCCATTCTGCTATGGCGGAACGAACGAGTCTGTAACCATTAATGGCACACTGGGTGGATTGTTCTCGTATTACGCTTATCCGAGCCTCGCTCTCAACACAATCACCGGTGAGATCACCCTTGGTGGCGCCAGCATGCCAGGCACCTATACCGTATTCTATTCCTTCCCGGCAACTGCTGCCTGCCCGCAGGTAAATACATCTACCACTGTTCAGGTTCTCAACCAGGTATCAGTTACTGTTGCGAGCATCATCAATGAAACCTGTGTAGGTTCAAACGACGGCGCTATCAATATCGACATCAGTGGCTTTGTTCTTCCTGTTACCTATACCTGGTCAGGACCTACTGCCATTGGCAACGTTGAAGATCCCATCGGTCTGAGTCAGGGTACTTATTCGGTAACGGTTACAGATGTTTACGGATGTATGGCCACCACTACTGCCATTATTACCGGTCCGGCTCCTCTTACCGGCACTGTGGTAGCTGCCAATGTCACCTGTAACGGTGCAAATGATGGCACCATTACCATTCAGAATCCTGCCGGTGGTTGGGGAACCTACAATTTCACCATCGATGGCGGATTGAACTGGGTAAATACCCCCGTATTTACAGGCCTCGCTCCCGGCACCTATGATGTACAGATCCGTGATGCCTTAACCTTGTACTGCATAGTCGACCTCGACGGAGTATCCAATACAGTGATTACTGAACCTGCTGTTCTGACTGCCAATGTTGCCTACACTGTGGTTAACTGTTACAATGCCGGTAACGGTACCATTTCCATTACCGGA
>CAZJZF010000176.1:0-5698 GCA_964550385.1 uncultured Lentimicrobiaceae bacterium
CCTTTGGAAGAGGTTCATCATGATCATCCTTGCCTCCATTCCCGCCATTTTTCTTTCCATCATCTATTTCATCCGTATCGATTCCATTGAGCCGGCAGAAAGCCTTGGTTTGCCTGTTTTGATGCAATGGATCATCGATGTAAGGCCCATTCTTGCTTTGGCATACAATGACAAATGGACCCCATGGACCAATCTTCTGTTTCTCTCCTTTCTGGTAACCATGACTGGCAGCGTGATTATGTGGGTAAAGGCGCATTGCCGCATAAACGATGGCATACTTCAGATAAAATGGCCACTGCACCTGTCTCTGATGTGGCTTCTGGTTTGGTTTGCCTTTTTGCTCATGTTTCTGGTTTTACCCAATGCCATCCTGTTGAGTGAACGACTGATCTATCTTTTTTTCCTGTTTTTCATCCTTTGGCTTGGTAGCCTTAAAGTGCCCCGGGGAATTGCCCTGGCAGGTGTTGTTGTGATAATGGCTGTCCATGTGATTTTCACCGGTTTGTATTTAAAAACGATGCCGGTACTATCAAAAAATGCCATTGCCCTGGAGAACGCCGGAAGGAAAATCAATAAAAACAGCCTTGTGCTCACCTTGAATTACAGCGATAACTGGCTTCATTCCCATATTACAGGTTATCTAAGTACCGCTAACTCACTGGCAATACTCGAAAACTATGAGGCAGACCTGAAGTGGTTTCCGGTGCAATGGAATCCGGCGGTGTATCAGACAGAGAAATTATATCAATGGGGCATTACCAACAGAAACCTCACCAGGGAATTCTACCGCAGCCCATTGGATACCACCTGCTTCTCCATGCCAGCCTGCAATCAACAAATTGTGCCCATTTCCTATGTAGTGGTGGTTGATTCCAAATCGCCGGCAGAGGACAGCACACGGATTTCAGACCTTCATATGCTTGAAATGCATTATGATAAAATATTTTCGGAAGGATTCTGTACGGTATTCAGGCGCAAAGGTTATTGAGTTGTTTTCTTAATTATTCAACGCAGGCAACACTCTCAACTACCTCAACTTCCTAAACTACTTAAACTACCTGAACTTTTTTTCATCTGCGTGATATACGGATAAAATATCCGTATATTTACGGGTGTGATTCCGCAATGGTGGACTGTATTTTTGTGATTGCGGTAATCCATCGCAGTTGTTGCCTCTGAGAAGCCAAAACCAAAATACAAACCACACCCAACGATGCGGTTATGAAAGACCAATCACCCCCGGCGTTAAGCGCTTGTCTGTTGGTATTCTTTAGTTTATCCTGGTGTTTACAGACTCATTCACAGGATCTTTCGAATATTGCCAAAGAAAAGCCGGTTACCATATCCGGCAGTATCGGTACCTCAAACTCGTTTTACACTACCAGCAGTGCAACGAATTACCGGGCACCCTTCTCGAACAATTTCTATGCGAACCTGAATCTGGCCCTGTATGGGATTGACATTCCCTTTTCTTTCTAT
The DNA here is from genome assembly GCA_964550385.1 of uncultured Lentimicrobiaceae bacterium. Lineage (GTDB taxonomy): Bacteria > Bacteroidota > Bacteroidia > Bacteroidales > SKPS01 > SKPS01. The sequence continues at coordinate 1,480 of CAZJZF010000176.1, forward strand.
TACTCGAACAACAACAAAGGGTTTTCGCATCCATTTCTGAATTATGGAATTAGTCCGAAATACAAAGCTTTTCAGCTGCATCTCGGATACCGCTCCATGAACCTCTCGCCCATGGTATACCAGAACCAGACGTTTCTGGGGGTGGGGGCCGAATTCAACTGGAAGTTCATAAGGCTGGCTGCTTTTAAAGGGAGCCTGAATCAGACCAGAAGCATGGGTGACGGGGCACCGCGCCCTTCCTTGTTTCACAGGGATGCCCTGGGGGCAAAAGTGGGTTTGGGGAATTCGAAGAATTTTTTCGACCTGATTGTTTTTGCTGCCAGTGATGACACACTGTCACTATCTGACACCGCCATCACCAACAAGCTTCTGCCCAAGGAGAATGTGGTGGCAGGATCGAGGATGCAGTTCAGCTTGGGGAAGGCTGTTACCCTGATGGCTGAAGTAGCTGCCAGTGCTTACAATGAGGATGCCAGGACCAACGAGATTGTAGTGGATGAACTGGAGCCTCTGAAGCCCTTTTTCACCTTCAGAACCGGCAGCAGAATCAGCTATGCCGGTGATGTAAGGGCCATGATCCGGTTGGGAAAGTTGAGCACAATGCTGCAATACAAAAGGGTTCATCCCGAATATTACTCCCTTGGAGTACCCTATTTCGCCAACAATCTGGAGATGGCAGGTATAACACTGAATACTGCCATGTTCAAAAGCAAATTAATGTTCAGCGCATCCCTCTTCGGGCAACAGGACAATCTGCTGAAAAACCAGTTGTACACCAATCAGAATCTTGTGTTTAACGGCACTGCTACAATGGTTCTTTCTGAAGCCTTCAACCTGAGTTTATCCTACAATGGATTCAGCCAGGTACAGCAGGATGGCACCATAGAATTACCTGATTCGGTGAGGGTAAACAAATTTAATCACACCATTTCTATGCTGCCGGGTTACACCCTGCAAAAAGAGCATACCATCCATTCGGTGAACGGAAACATCACCCTGATGGAAAACACCAACAAAAACAAGCTGATGGATGACCAGTCGAATCAGAGAACGATGACTGCCGGGCTGCAATACAGCCTCAACCTGAAACGATCGAAATACACCATCAATGCCAATTACAATTACACAAGTACTGCTGCTGCACTGTTTGGATTTACCTCCAACAACTTCGGGGCAGGCGTTGGCAAACGGTTCCTGAAGGAGGGAAACCTGAGCCTGCAGTCACAATTGAATCTTGCAATGACCCAGGTCGAGGGTCTGTCAAAGAACATGTCGATGGGTGCCTCACTCACAGGCGGGTATACCTATAAGAAGAACCATTCAGCCACCCTTCGGCTCAACTTCAATCAGCTTAACAATTACAGTCTTACAACAAACAACGCACTGAATGGCAATGATTTTATGGTGAGTATTGGGTACAATTACCGCTTTTCCCTGCTGGATAAGGAGAAGGAGTCACCAGCAAAACCGGCTGGAAGAATCAAATAATTTTCGATGCAATCAACAAATATCGACATACAATGAATATCAAAAATTCGCACATAAGCTTTCGGACCACGATCTTTTTGATTCTGATGCTGATCCAATCGTTGACGATGGTGGCACAGCGAAAGCCGATGAACGTTACCATAGCGCCTCTTCCCCCATTCTCAACCCAGCTTGGGAACTACATACAGAATCCTGTGGAAAGGTTTTCTGTGGTCATTCTGAACCACAACAAAAACACCTACCAATTTTACCTGCAATTTACGCTTGAGCAGCTTTCTCCAACGCAGAAGAGTATTCAAACGCCCAATCATCTGCCTCCACCTGTGCCACTTACCATTGGAGGCTTCCAGTCGTATGGCCCTCTTACCAAAGGGGATGTAGACATGAATGTTGGCCACCTGAGATATGAGGACTATTTAATCGATGGGTTTGCCCTGGAGGATCTGATCGTCACCGGAGGCATCCTGGATGAGGGTATGTATCGGCTATGTGTTTCGGTATATGACCACAGCAGCCCGGCTGGAAATCCCGTACTGCTGAGTAATGCCGGTTGTGCAACTTTTTACCTGTGCCAGAGTGCCACAGCCCCTACCCTGGTAAACCCGGGAGCATGCAGCAATCCGGTTTCCGACACGCTTCCACCTACAAACCCTCTGCTGTTCAACTGGATCAATCCGGTGATGGCCTGTGGTTCTGTAGCAAACAGCTATGCTTACAATGTACGCTTTGTGGAAGTGATGGATGGCCAGGATATTACATCAGCCATCGACAACAATCCCCTGGCCCTTGAATTTACCGATTATTACAGCAACACACTGCTGGTGGATACGAACGTGATGCCGGCAGTTTTTACCAGCGGAAAGAGGTATGCCTGGTATGTGCAGGCAGTGGTGGGTGCCGGGGGTACTCCGGTAAATTTCTCGAACCAGGGGAAAAGCCCCATTTGCTCCTTCGTGTATGGCTTCCATCCCGCACCTCCTGGGGCTGATTCCACCATAACCACTCCGCCGGAAGAGACAAAGCCGAAAATCATAAACGACACCACCAAGTCCACCATTGCCGAATGCAATGCGCCACTCCCTGCGAACACCCAGTATTTTTCAACAAACCTTGCCGGCAAAAGGGTCACCATCGGATTTTTCTCGATGACCATTGAAACGGCTTCAGAAACTCCGGGAGGCGGCTACACAGGGCTGGGATTTGTAAACTGGAAACCGGGCACCAACGACACCATAAAAATAGCTGTTGAGTTTTCGGGACTGAAGATCAACAGCTCTTACCAGGTGTTTGAAGGAATCGCAAACGCCAGGTTTGAAACCGACATGGCGATGTATGTACCGGAAAGCCTCCGCAACGCAAAATCGTGGGCTGAAATGGCCAGCGGGTATGGTTCGTACGTGGGTTTAAATTTTCAGAATTACATCGAGCAATACACCAATAAAATTGGGGAAACCAACCGGCGGATCCGGCTTCTGGAAGGCACCGCCCCCTACCAACTGCCGCTTACCATTGGCGAGGCAGCCTCCAACCAGTTTGCCGACATCGGCATCATTGGAATGGTATTCACCCCCACCACTGCGAGAATGAACCTGATGGCAGCCGCCAACATTCCGGAAGCCGATGATTTTCTGGCATTTGTAGGACACGGATTCTGTTTTCTTCCGGAGAGTTTAATGAATTTTGGAGAGGGAGCCCTTTTCCTGGGCCAGGACTTCTCGATGCCGCTGCCTGATGGTTTCCGTTTCGAATTTAAAGCTGCAAAAACTCTGGGAGATACTGCTACAGGCGGCACCTTTATTAAATGGAACAGCAACGGTTTCGACCAGGCACGGATAGAATGTGATTTGTTATTCCCCACAACCAAGCTCCTGAAAGAAAACTCAAATGGCGACATTCTCACCGGCGATCAGGTAAAGGCCACTTTTGCTGCCCATTTCCGCGAATGGGGCAACTGGATTGCCATGGCTACCATGGATCCGTTCCAGGTGACCACTCTTCCGGGTTACAGCTTTACCCCTTCCGGTGTATGGTACGACAACTCCGGAACGGTGAACCCCGCCAACATTGTTTTTCTGAGCGGATACAACGGGATCAAGACCAACGCATGGAAAGGACTGTATATCAACAATTTGAACGTTAAGCTTCCAACCACTTTCAAAACCTTTAATGATGCCGGGACCAGAACCAGTTTTGCGGCAACCAACGTGATTATTGATAAAGAAGGATTCACAGGGGATCTGATAGCCTTACGGCTGATAGACCTCAGCACAGGGAATCTGGGGGGCTGGAGTTTCTCATTGGATACCATCCAGGTGAAAATCAGGAATTCGGAACTTCTGTCGCCTGCTTGGCTCAGCGGCAAAATTCTGTTGCCGATATCGGATACCGCACTGGTTTACAAAATGGAGATGCATTACTACAACAATGAATTGCTGTATCAGGCATCCCTCCGTCCGCGCGACACCATGAATATGAGCCTCTGGCTGGCCAAGATGCACATCGATCCCAGCAGTGGTTTTAACTTCGTGTATGCTGGTGACTTTCCGAAGTTCGACTTTACCCTGAACGGAGGCATTACCATCGAACTGGTTAATACCGGCAGCTTCGACCTGAGTTTGAAAGAGCTTCTCTTCCAGAATATCAAAATTGCCAACCACAACAATGGGGTGGCAGGTTTTACGATGAGCATTGGCACATGGACGTGGTCAAGCCCCGAGAAGACGCTGGGGCC
>CAZJZF010000177.1:0-5670 GCA_964550385.1 uncultured Lentimicrobiaceae bacterium
GACCTACCATAATCAACAAGGGTGGTGTCGGTTTTATATTCCAATGTGTCTGAGGCATTGCCAATTGGTCTTGTGATGAAAACCGTGTCGTGTTGTCCGTAAAGACCTAACGTCAAACTCAGAAAAAACATCAGAGAAAGGATCTTCATCTTTGTAAAGGGTTTTTAAATAAGAACCCAAACTAAAACTAAATCTTATTGAATTTCAACATATAACTTTGATTTTCATTATAAAATTGCAGAACAAAGCTTCCGGGTGGCAGGGAGGAAACATCCAACGACCCGCTGCTGATTACTCCTTCTTTCAGCATGGTGCCCATCAGGTTGTACAATCTATATGGCGTATCCCCGGTCGGTGCTGGTGTAATATGGATTACATTACGGCACGGATTGGGGAATGCCTTGAATTTTTGGCTAGTAACTCGTGGATCATCTACTGCCATCCAGAAATCGAAATATATATCGTCGATGTAAAGAGTAGTTGGAGCCTTAGAAAACCTTGAAGCCGAAATCAGCACCACGATCGAATCCGGAATCGTTGTGTTGCGGTAGTTAAAAAGGATGGAAAAAGGTTTCCAGATGGTAGTTGGGGACAGCTCAGTTGTGGAGGTAGCTATACCTATAGTGTCGATGGAGTTTGTTACCGGATTCCACTTTTTAAGCAGGGCTTCAACCTTGCCATAATCTCCGGCAGGGGCCAGACTATCAAAATATTTGTATTTGCCGTGTATTCTCTCAGGTCTGTACGGAAACGGGGTGCCTCCAAGGCTATGATCCATAAAACCATTGGCATCAGAACAAAAATGCTCGCCATTCACAATAAAGCTGTTAAACTGACTCCCATCAGGGTATTTCAGCTCGGCATAGTTGTTAAGGAGCAGCGAATTGAGGTAGTGTGCCGGTGTGGTATCCAGATAATTGACCAATACGGTTTTAGTCAGAAAATGGTGATTGCCGGAGAATGGTGGAAAAAAGGTATTGGGTGTAAAAGGGTCGACGGTATCATTGGAAAAATATACGGCATCGGAGGTGACCCATTGATACACCCGGTCGATGCCCCCGATGTATATGGAGTCGAATGAGGCATTGGGGATGTTCTGTGCTGACAGGCTGAATAAGCATAATGCACTGAATATCAATGCCAAGAATGACCTTTGCAACTGTGGTAACATCATGATAGTTTTCTATTTGTTGGTGCTAAAGATACAACAGAAAGGGGTAAAGAGGATTTCTTTAAACAAACGGTTCCCAGGAACTGTCATCAGCAGAAAAAAGAAACGGAGCAAGGTAATAACCTTATTGGCACCACTCAGTGATTTGCTGAAATTCTGTCAAGTCATGAAGAATCAGGATTTTTTTAGTATTATTGTGTGTTGAACACAGAATAGAACGCCATGCTTGAAAAGATCATAGATTTCAGCATCAAGAACAAACTGATTGTCATTCTTTTCACCCTGACCATTGCGGCTTTTGGGGTTTATGCCATATTGAAAATTCCGGTAGGGGCGGTACCCGACATCACCAACAACCAGGTACAGGTTATTACCACCTCAGGTAATTTATCGACCCAGGAGATTGAACAGTACATTACCGCTCCGGTTGAAATGGAGATGGCCAACCTGCCGGGAGTAAAGGAGATCCGATCGGTATCCAAGTTTGGTATCTCGCTGGTTACCATTGTTTTTAATGAAAGAATGGGAACCTACCTTCCCCGTCAGCTGATTGCAGAGAAAATCAAAAGCGCTGCTGCAAAGATTCCCGAAGGATTTGGTGAGCCCGATATGGGCCCCATCACAACCGGATTGGGTGAGATTTACCAGTATACACTCGACACAGAACCAGGGTATGAAGCGCAGTACTCCGCCAAGGAATTGAGAACCATTCAGGATTGGGTCATTAAACGTCGATTGTCGGGGATCAATGGCGTAGTTGAAATAAACAGCTGGGGAGGGTATCTGCAGCAATACGAAGTGGCCATAGATCCATCGCGACTGGTGGCCATGGGCATTACGCTGATGGAAGTATTTGATGCACTGCAAAGCAACAACAGCATCTCAGGGGGCTCCTACATCGAAAAAACCAACCAGAGCTATTTTATTCGAGCCGACGGACAGGTAAAAACCTATGAGGATATCGGAAATATTGTAGTGAAGAACACTGGTGCAACGCCTGTTCTGATCAGGCATATTGCAACGGTTCAATCGGGACATGCCAACAGGTACGGTGCCATTACCGCCAATGGCAAAGGGGAGACGATTCTTGGCCAGGTGATGATGCTGAAGAACGCCAACTCGAAAGAGGTGATTGAAGATGTAAAAAGCAGGATTGCAGAAATTCAGGAAAACCTGCCGGAAGGGATTGTGATAAATCCCATCGTTGACAGAAGCGAACTGGTGGCAAAAACCTCCTTCACCGTAATCGAGAACCTGATTTTGGGAGCACTCATCGTAATGCTCACAGTGATTCTGTTGCTGGGAAATCTGCGATCGGCTCTGGTGATTACCTCTATGATTCCCCTTGCCTTGCTTTTCACTATATCGATGATGTACATCTTTGGAGTGGATGCCAATCTGATGAGCCTGGGAGCACTTGACTTTGGCATTATCATAGACGGCGCAGTTATTATTGTGGAGTTTATTGTTCTCGGCATTTCGGCGAAAAAGAATGACCTGGATCAAACAACCGGTGATCAGCGAAAAAGTCTCATGGATTCCATCTCAATTGCAGGAGCATCGAAGATGATGAAATCGGCCATTTTCGGGCAGATTATCATACTCATTGTGTTTATCCCCATACTTTCACTCACGGGTGTTGAAGGTAAAATGTTCAAGCCCATGGCGCTTTCGTTTTGTTTTGCCATCATCGGTGCCATGATCATGGGTCTTACCTGGCTGCCGGTTGCGGCTTCGCTATTCCTGAAACCCGCCCGCTCCAGCAGAAAAAACATCTCAGACTGGATCATGGATATAGCCTACAGAACCTATACGCCGGTAATCCAATGGTCGTGCCGGAACAAACGTACAGTACTGGGTGCGGCAGGTATTTCGCTGGTGGTTACCGGTTTTCTGTTTACCAGAATCGGTGGTGAATTTGTTCCGACGCTCGACGAAGGGGACTTTGTAATACAGCCTGTTCTGCGGACAGGGACATCACTTTCGAAAACTGTGGAAACCACAACGAAAATGGAACAGATCCTGTTGGATAAATTCCCCGAAGTTGAAAGGATCGTTAGCAGAATAGGGGCGGCAGAAGTTCCAACCGACCCCATGTCGATGGAAGAGATTGACATGATTATTAAACTCAAACCCCGCAAAACATGGACTTCTGCTAAAACCAAAGAGGAGCTGGCGGACCGTTTTAAGGAGGCCTTGTCTGCAATACCCGGAATTGAATATGAGTTTACCCAACCCATTGAGATGCGGTTCAATGAGCTCATTACCGGTGTCAGATCCGATATTGCCATTAAGATTTTCGGAGATGATCTGGCATACATCGATAAAAAAGCCCTTGAAATCAAGGGGCTCATCGAAGGAATACCGGGAGCCAGCGACATCATTCTGGAGAAAACAGCCGGCTTACCACAGATCAAAATCAACTACCTGCGAAACAGGATTGCACATTACGGGGTTGACATTGAAACGCTCAACAGGTATCTTTCCACGGCATTTGGCGGGGAGGCCACCGGAGTGGTTTTCGAAGGGGAAAGGCGGTTCGACCTTGTGGTTCGCCTGGATCAACAGAACCGGACTGATATTGAGGACATAAGGCAATTAAAAGTTCCCATTTCCGGAGGCCAGCAGATTCCCTTGATGGAACTTGCCGATATTCAATATGCTGAGGGGCCGGCTAAAATATCACGAGAAAATACCCATCGCAGGGTGGTGGTAAGCGTAAATGTGAGGAACCGGGACCTTCAGTCGGTGGTAAATGATATTCAGAGGGTAGTAAATCAAAAGGTCACATTAAAGCCCGGCACCTATATTGCGTATGGCGGGCAATTCGAAAATTTGCAGAACGCCACCAATCGCCTGTTGATAGCAGTTCCTGTAGCCCTGTTGCTGATCTTTATCTTTCTGCACTTCGCCTTCAAGTCTTTTAAGGATGCCATCATGATTTTTACAGCCATTCCGCTGGCCACGGTAGGTGGTGTACTCTTGCTGTGGATCAGGGGGATGCCCTTCAGCGTTTCGGCAGGTGTAGGGTTCATTGCCCTGTTTGGAATCGCGGTGTTGAATGGAATAGTACTGATTGAACACCTGAAAGAATTAAAACATCAGGGAGGAATGACCATTCACGAATTAATAATTCATGGAACCAGGAACAGGTTGCGGCCTGTGATGCTGACGGCAGGAGCAGCGGCAATGGGATTTTTGCCGATGGCCATTTCCACAGGTGCCGGAGCTGAAGTTCAACGTCCCCTGGCAACGGTTGTGATTGGTGGTCTCATCACCTCCACCATGCTTACAATGATTGCCCTGCCGCTGATGTTCGAAGTGTTTTACAATGTTGTGGGGATCAAATTGTTTCCTCTGCGATTCATCAGAAAAAATCAATGTATGGCAATCCTGCTGATCCTTTTGCCAACCGTCGGGGTATTTGCCCAGGAGAAATCCCTAACCCTTGATGAAGCTGTTCAACTTGCCCTGAAGAACAACAAAGAGATCCAGGCACGCATAATTGAGGTCGACATGCGCAGAACGTTGGTGCCAACAGCCATTGCATTGGAAAAGACCACTTTTTCTTACAGTACAGATCAAAACAATGTGGCAGAGAATAATTATCCTCTCAGGGTCTGGGGGGTTGAGCAGGAATTCAGCTTTCCTACCTTGTACATGGCAGAGCTGCAGGCACAGCGGCAGGAATTAGCAATCGCTGAAACTGCCTTGAAAATACAGACAGAGAATGTAATCAAACAAGTGTCGTTACACTACATTGAACTTCAGGCACTGAAGGGTAAGCTGAAAATATACCGGGATGCCGACAGCCTTTACCGTATTATACTGAAAGGGGCTGCCTTAAAAAAGAGTCTTGGGGCGATGAGTCAGCTCGAACTGATGAATGTTCAGGCCCAGCATCAGAGAATCCTCAATCAAATGAGTGTGGTTTCTTACGCCATCAGCAGTACCTATGTGAAGCTCGGCACAATCATGAATTATGAAATCCCATTTACGGTTTCTGCAGAAATGACGATGATGCCGTACATTGATCGCTACATCGATTCGATCCCTGCTATGGTTCTGCTCAGAAATCAGATATCTCTGGCCAATTCCCGGGTCCGTATCGAAAAGAACAAACTGCTTCCTGATGTATCATTGAATTATTTCATCGGAACAAATCATTATGATGATGCGAAATTATACCATGGGTTTGAAGCAAGCGTGTCTATTCCAATATTCTATAAAAGTCAAAAATCCAGAATCAAAGCATCAGAACTTTCAATGGATGCTTTGACCCTCTATTCCGAAAATGAAATTGACCTGATGAGGGCAAAACAAAATGAACTCATGAATGCCCGGAAACAATTGCAGGAACTCCTTGATTATCACTCGGAGTTCGGCATCCATTTCTACGATGAAATGATCAGAAGCAGCCAACTCAGCCTTGATCAGGGGGAAATTGATTATTATAAATTTGCATCAATTGCCGGGTCAGCACTGGAACTGGAGTTGGA
>CAZJZF010000178.1:0-5656 GCA_964550385.1 uncultured Lentimicrobiaceae bacterium
AGTGGCAGATATTTTATCCCTTTCATTTTGAGGATCATCAGTGGTATTTACGGTGGAAGACGTATAACACCACCAGGCAATTTGCCCGTAAGGCCCACTACTGATCTGGCCAGAGAAGCACTCTTCAATCTCCTTCAAACCCGCATTGATCTTGAAGATGCAGCCGTGATTGACCTATTCAGCGGAACCGGCTTTGTAACCTATGAATTTATCAGCAGAGGGGCCGCAACGGTAACTTCTGTGGATATCAGTTCAAAATGCACAGCTTTCATAAGATCAACAGCAGATATTCTTGGGATACAGAGTATTGATATTATTCGGGGTGATGTCTTCAGATTTCTCAACAGCACCATGCGTCGTGCCGATCTTATCTTTGCAGATCCACCTTACGAGCTCGAAACCATTCCATTGCTTCCTGACCTTGTCTTCGAAAAAAATATCCTTTTACCCGACGGGCTATTCATCCTTGAGCATGGAAAAAAGCACTCATTTGTAAGCCATCCGAATTTCAGGGAGGAAAAACAATACGGCAAAGTGCATTTTACCTTCTTTCAGAATTTACCCGCAAATCAGCCAGACCCAGAGGCCCCATAAGGGAATCACCACCAGCAGGCTGTCGAATCGGTCGAAAAAGCCCCCATGGCCGGGCATCAGGTTCCCGGAATCCTTTACCCCGGCTTTCCTTTTTAACCACGATTCAGCCAGGTCGCCCAGTGTTCCGGGAACCGCCACAATGAACACCCCTCCTGCCCAAAACCACCAGGGAAGATCAGCAATACTGAAGTACAGTATGGCAGCTACTATTGTCGAAAAAACCAATCCGCCGACAAAACCTTCTATCGTCTTAAGGGGTGAAATTTTTGGAGCTAGCTTATGGACTCCTAGTTTTCTCCCTACCAGATAGGCAAAGGTGTCGAAAGTCCATACCAGAAGAAACATCGATAGGGTAATATCCGAACCGGATGAAGAACAAGCCGGTATAACCTTCGCAGGCATAAGTGCAAGGATAGCCATTGGAAATAATCCCCAGAGAACGCTGATTATGATGCATCTGATGATGCCTGATGGTTGCAATGAAGCCTTGCGGCAAGTGGTGAAAATCTCATAAACCACCAATACGGCATACACCAAAATCACAAAAGGCCATACAGCAGGATAGAACAGAAGGGGTATAAGTACAGACAATACATACACCAATCCACTGGCAGACCTGATCAACAGGGTTTTCAAAAGTCAGGAGGTTTTATTTTTCTTCTTCGGGACGATCGTCGATAAAAAAGAGGATGAGTTCCCTTGGTCCATGCGCCCCCATTACCAGGGTTTTTTCTATATCAGCAGTACGACTGGGACCAGTGATAAACGATACAAATGAAGGAATGGAATCTCCGTATCGGTTTTTAAGGTCATCGAGTGCATTCTGTATATCCGGCATAACCTGCGATGCGTATCCGACCACTATATGGACATCAGGGTGCGCCACCATCCTTCTTCCATCGCTGGCAGCAGATGAAACCACTATGGTACCAAGCCTGGCAATCAGCGATTCACAGAAGGTAATCCCTACTTTCATATCGCCCAACAGCGCAATGTCATTTACAGGTTTCAGCCCTGTTATTTTGAGGATATCCACCATCTCAGGAACGAAGGTATACAACTCGTTCCATCCCCTTTCCTTTGCGAGGCCCACAAGCTGGATTACCATATCCTTCTCATCAGCACAATACACGAAATCACCCCCCACAGCGGTAAAAGACTGAGCAAATGCAACATCGGACTCAGGATCAACTGGAGCATACATTTCTGAATGAATCTGAGCCTGAATAAACGGATTCTCATTCTTATGCATCAAAGCATTTCTCACGTTCTTCAGCACCTTTTCACGAGCCGTGGTCTCTTTCATACTGACATCAAAGTATTATTGACCGGTATTCATATCTTTCTCTTTTTCTCCTGAAGAGGATTTTTCTTCGATAAGAATTTCCTCTTCTGCTAAATCTGCAGTCGGAGGCGGAGTGCCTTCATGCCCATCAGCCTGAGGGGGAACATCTTCTTTATCTTTCTGATAACGGCTTTTCCCAAAAACATGCTCAAGATCCTCGCTGAAGATCACCTCTTTTTCCAGCAATACAGTCGCCAGTTGCTCAAGGCTTGCGCGGTTCTGGCGCAGAATCTCCAATGCCCTTGCATAGGCCGACTCCACCAGATTTCTCACTTCCCGGTCGATCGTTTCTGCAGTCTTTTCGCTGTAAGGCCTGTTAAAGCTGTATTCCTGCTGGCCGGTACTGTCGTAGTACGATATATTGCCAATTTCAGGGTTGAGCCCAAACCAGGCTACCATGGCATAAGCCTGCTTGGTAACCTTCTCCAGATCATTGAGTGCGCCAGTGGAAACCTTACCGAAAACTACCTCTTCAGCTGCCCTTCCACCCAAAGCTGCTGTTATCTCATCAAACATCTGTTCGTAGGTTGTAATCTGTCGCTCTTCAGGCAGGTACCAGGCTGCGCCAAGTGCCTTGCCACGTGGAATAATGGTAACTTTCACAAGTGGATTGGCATGTTCCACGAGCCAACTGATGGATGCATGGCCTGCTTCATGGAAAGCAATTACCCTTTTTTCTCTTTTGGAAATGATTTTATTGCGCTTCTCCAAACCACCGACGATGCGGTCTATGGCATCCATAAAGTCCTGTTTCTCTATAATATCCTTGCCTTTCCGTGCAGCTATCAAAGCCGATTCATTGCATACATTGGCAATGTCGGCTCCCGAAAATCCAGGAGTCTGACGTGCAAGGAAATCTACAGAGACTTCATCCTGTACTTTCAAAGGTTTCATGTGCACCCGGAAAATAGCATTTCTTTCCACCAGATCGGGCAGTTCCACATGGATTTGCCGGTCGAAGCGGCCGGCACGCATAAGTGCACGATCGAGTATATCGGCTCTGTTTGTGGCAGCCAGAATGATAACTCCTGAATTGGTTGAGAAGCCATCCATCTCGGTAAGCAACTGATTGAGCGTGTTTTCCCGTTCATCATTAGCACCGGTCATGGCGTTCTTCCCACGTGCTCTTCCAATGGCATCAATCTCATCGATAAAAATGATACAGGGAGATTTTTCCTTGGCCTGCCTGAATAAATCACGTACTCTCGAAGCTCCTACTCCTACAAACATCTCAACAAAATCAGATCCTGAGATGGAAAAGAAAGGCACCTGCGCTTCACCTGCCACTGCCTTGGCCAGCAAGGTTTTGCCCGTCCCGGGAGGACCCACCAGTAATGCGCCCTTTGGAATTTTCCCTCCAAGATTCGTATATCGTTTGGGGTTTTTCAGAAAATCCACAATCTCCATGATCTCCACCTTGGCCTCTTCGAGCCCTGCAACATCGGAGAAATTAACCTTTACCATTGTGTCGCGATCAAAAAGCTGTGCTTTTGACTTTCCAATGTTGAAGATCTGACCTCCACCCGGGCCTCCCCTGCCCATCATCCGCATCAGGAAAATCCATACCACTACAATGAGCACCAAAGGAATCAGCCAGCTAAGTTCCCGACCCCAGTCGCGTCGCTCCTCTATGGTAACCGGCACATTCACATTCGATCGTATCTGGTCGACAGTATCTCGGTAGGCTTCGATACCCGTAGTAGCGGCATCGGCCTGCATCCGGCTCCATAACCCAGAAGTGTCCTGTGCAATGAGTTTTTCCTGCAACGCCTCGAAACGCTTCTCAAACTGTTCTATGGTAACTACCGGAAGCTCATAATGAGGACCCGGATTAGGGGCGTCATTAAAACCCTGTGTATTAACCTTGTGCTTTTCAGCATGGATCGGCAATTTCAGGCTATCTTTCCTGATATACACCTCCACCGATTTGTTGTTCACCACCACTACCTTTTCAACGTGGTGTTTCAGCAGCATCTCCCGTTCAAACTCCAGCCAGGTAAGCTCCTTCAGATCACCACCCCACCGGATTGAGGTAAGCACCAGCAGCGCAACCACTATGATGCCATAAATCCAGAACAACCGCTTGTTGTTTTTACCGGCGCTTCCGTTCCCCGACTTGGGATCTGCCTGTTCGTTCCCCTTTTTATTCATTCGCATCCTTTAATAAATCAAACTTCATCAACGATTCTTACTATCTCAGCATCTGCCCACAACTCTTCAAGTTTGAAAAACGAGCGGGAAGATTCGGTAAAAACATGTGCCACCACATCAAAAAAATCCAGCAGAACCCACTGACGCTGCTGCATTCCCTCAACGTGCGAAGGTTTTGCGCCGTATTCCTTTCGTGCGATTTCCTCAACGTAATCAGCCAGTGCTTCCACGTGCGTTACTGAGGTACCCTCACATATAACAAAAAAATCGGCCACCCTGTTCGATACCTTTCGCATGTCCATGAGCACAATATTTACACCTTTCTTTTCGGACATCCCCTCTGCGATGCACCCTGCCAGCATTTCTGATGTGATTACCGGCTCCCTGATCTCTCTGATTTGTTGTTTTCTGGGCATTGTTTATCTTTATGGCAAAATTACTATTTTTGACGAACCTGCAGTTAATCTTTCTTTTATGCTGAAAAAACCACTGCTTGGGCACAAACTTCATACACCCGAGTGCGAATCCACCAACAATCTCCTCAATGATCTGCTGAACAATCGTGATCCTGCCACACTTAAACATGGCTTGTTTATCACTACTGACTATCAAACCGGAGGCAGGGGATACGGCAACAACACCTGGTACAGCAGCAGGGGGAAGAACCTTCTGATGAGTATACTCCTTACAAATCCATCTGTTCCTCCTGAGATGCAATTCAATATCTCCCGTATCATTTCCCTCGCCCTGAGCTATTGCCTCAAGAATTTACTGCCAGCACCCTCCGAAATACAGATAAAATGGCCCAATGATTTGATGTGCAACGGGAAAAAGATAGCAGGAATCCTCATTGAGCACAAAATTTCCGGTGACAAGATTCTGCACTCCATTGCCGGGATCGGTTTGAATGTAAACGAAGAGAGGTTCCCTCCTGATATTCAAAATGCTACATCGTTACTGATAGAGACCGGCCAATTATTCTCAACCGGCGAAATCCTGGAACGATTTCAAAGATCCCTCGTAACGCTTAACCAGCAGGTAAAACCATCAGCAGAAACCCTTCACAGGCTTTACGACTCCGATTTGCACCTCCTCGGGGAACAACACCGCTTCTCGGACCAAAACGGGCACTTCTACGGGACCATAACCGGCACAAGGGGTGATGGGCTGCTTAGGTTAAAAACTGCAGCAGAGGAGAGATTTTACGGCTTTAAGGAGGTCTCTTTTGAGACAGATTAAATGCTAACGACCGCAAGCTTCCGGTTGATCTCTGCCGTGAGGTGAGAAAGTGGTCGTGAAGCTAACATAGACAACATTGGGTTGAGATCCGCCAGAAGGGTGGTTTGTATATCAGAGCCCGATCCATCGGTGCTTTTTGATATAGCAATCTTCAATTCAAAATGGAAAGGTGACTTGTCAGGCACCATTCTGATCAGGCCGGCAGGGTTCTTTTCCGCATACTTCAAGGCAATATCTGCCATGCCGGAGATAGTAAAGGAACAAGTATCATTGTCAGCAACCCGGTTCACTGCCTGGTCGGGAAGTAATGTGATAATATTCCGGAAA
>CAZJZF010000179.1:0-5626 GCA_964550385.1 uncultured Lentimicrobiaceae bacterium
GGTAAGGTTCTGCCTCAACCTTCACTGGTAGTAAGCCCGGCATTCAGATATCCTGATGGAGAGGTGATTGTTATCGAGGTTAAGCCATCTTATTACCCTCCTGTGAGGTTCGATGGCCGATGCTGGATCAGGGTGGGTCCAAGGAGGGATAAAGCAACATATGAGGAAGAGAGAATTCTTACAGTACGAAGGGCCTCATTTGCTAAAACCTTTGATCTTTTACCTGCTTATGGTAGCACTATCAGTGATATCACTCTTGAACTTTTCCTCATTAGTTACCTGCCACTCGCCATCGAAAAAGAAACACTGGCAGAAAATGGCAGAATTACTGAAGAACAACTCGCATCATTGAGATTTTTTGATTTAAAAGAGAACTGCCCAACTAATGCCGGCATACTGCTGTTTGGGGTAAACCCCGAATATCACTTACCCGGATCCTATATTCAGTATGTAAAGTTCTCAGGCGAATCCATGACAAGTGATGTTACATTTGAAAAGAAATTTTCTGGTTCTCTTATTACAGAACTTAGAGTTGTGGATGATTTTATCAGAAGCAATATTTTAAAGGAAAAACCTGTTAAGAAGAACTCATTTCAGGAAGTTACCCTGCGCAATTATTCATATTGGGCCTTACGGGAGCTTATGATGAACGCTATCATGCATAGAAGTTATGAATCGAATGCCCCTATTTATGTTTACGAGTTTTCCAACAGGATTGAGATCATTAATCCCGGTAGTTTGTATGGTGAGGCTACTCCTCAGAATTTTCCCAATGCCAGTGACTATCGCAATGTTGTACTAGCAGAGGCATTAAAAACCCTGGGTTATGTTAATCGTTTCAACTATGGAGTTAAACGAACTATTGATGAGCTTTTAAAAAATGGAAACGGAGCACCCGATTTTGATCTAACCCTTGGTACCAAATTCAAGGTTACGGTTCCAATCCATAAAGAATGGTTTTAATCATCCCGAGAAATGATTTTCACTGACGACTACTTTATGAAGGAGGCGCTTAAAGAGGCACAAAAAGCATTCGACCGGGATGAAGTGCCCGTAGGATGCGTGGTCGTGACCAGTGACCGGATCATTGCCCGTGCCCACAACCTCACTGAAACCCTGAACGATGTTACGGCACATGCTGAAATGCAGGCCCTCACGGCAGCGTTCAATTTCCTGGGCGGAAAATACCTTACCGACTGCACTGTGTATATTACGCTGGAGCCCTGCCCCATGTGTGCCGGAGCCCTGTTCTGGGCCCGGCCCGGAAGAATTGTTTATGGTGCCAGCGATCCCAAAAATGGTTATCTTAAACATGAGCCCTCACTCCTGCATCCGGCGACTTCTTTTGCATGGGGTCATATGGCAGATGAATGTGCTGATCTGCTTAAGATGTTTTTTGCAAAAAAACGTTAGTGCCCTATTCCTGAAGCAGATCAGTTTCTTTTGTTAAATATTTCCTTTTCTTTTCCTCCCCATTGCATCGGCGCAAAGCATCGCATCAAGCACCCTTTCAGGAGTCACCACTCCGGCCTCGTGATGGATGCATTCTTCAGGCGCACATGCTTTAATGGCTGCTGTCATCATCTTCTGCTTATCCCATTCAACCAGTCCAAGATCCGAAAAAGTAGTGGGCAATCCTACCTTTTCGCAAAAACTGTAAACCGTTTCCATTTCAGAAGGCAATGCATCAGCCAGGTGTAAACCAGCAAGCACTCCAAAAGCAACTTTCTCACCATGATAATATGCATGAGTCTCCTTAAGGGCAGTGAGGCCATTGTGGATCGAATGGGCTGCGCCAAGCCCCCCACTTTCGAAGCCAATGCCACTCAGGAGTATATTAGCCTCCACAATATGGTGAAATGCAGGGGTTACCAAATGCATTTCATTGGCAATAATCGCAGCAGGTCCATATTTCAACAGAATGTCGTAACAAAGGTTTGCCAGGTTCAGTGCAGCCATTGTACTGTAACCGTCACATGCATTTTTCGACATGGTTCTGTTGCATGAACGGGCTTCGAACCAGGTGGCTAGAGCATCTCCCATACCGGAAATCAGAAAACGGACAGGGGCATCTGCAATGATGTTTACATCTACGAGCACTATCTGAGGATTCATCTTTTGGTAATAGACAGACTGAAACTCACCATGGTCTGAATATATGACGGCACAACCGCTGCAAGGGGCGTCGGTAGAGGCAATGGTAGGAACAACGATTACAGGAATATTCGCCCGGTCGCTGACTATCTTTGCAGCGTCGATTGTTTTACCTCCGCCCATTCCAATCATTACATCATAATTCTCACTCTGGATTATGGCTGCAATGCGCTGTAACTCTTTTTCGCAGCATTCCCCCTGAAATTCTTCCACGGAAAGCATTCCTTTGCCAGAATCTGCAAAGCGATATTGGGTGAGAGTCTTTTTAATGGCGGATGGAGCGGCCAGTATAAGCCCTTTTTTTCCCATCATCCGCACAAGGGATGGTAATTCTGCCAGAGCATTCTCTCCCTGAATATACTTTCCCGGAAACACTGCTTTTAAGGTTCCTACCTGCATAATGGTTTGATATTGATTTTGAAATGAATGGTTGGTGATCTTTTAAGGGTCTAAAATAAGCATTTAATAAATAGGCATTACTGACAGAATACCAAATAGAGCTGTAAAGGTTACTTTTGTCCTTGATTGTATAACGAAATCTCATGCTATATGAATTACCTGATTGACCTGTTCGGACCGGATCTTTACAACTGGGTGGTTCTTCCCCTTATCATTGCCCTGGCACGTATTCTGGATGTAACCGTGGGCACAATACGGGTGATATTTGTGTCGAGGGGTCTCAAATACTATGCACCACTGCTGGGCTTTTTCGAAGTGATCATCTGGTTGCTGGCTATTGGACAGATCATGCAGCAACTCGATAACTTTATGTGCTATATCGGATATGGAGCAGGATTCGCCATGGGAAATTACATCGGTATCCTGCTGGTGGAAAAGATGAGCCTGGGTACCGTTATTATCAAAGTGATTCCCAAAAAGGACACCTCATTGCTGGTGCAAAACCTCAGGGAAGCCAATTATGGCGTAACCACCATTCCTGCTTTCGGGAAAGACGGTCCGGTGCAAATGGTTTATAGTATATTGAAAAAGAAGAATTTACCCGAAGTTATTGGCATTATAAACCACCACAATCCACATGCCTTTTTTACGATCGAAGAGGTATATGGTGTGAATGAAGGCTTTTTCAAGGCACATCAAAGGAAGAACAATCTTTTTGGGGGAATTTTTTCGGGAATTCAAATCCGGAAATAACTTTCTGACAGGATTTTGTGTTTCCGGATTTCAGAAACTGATGGTTCTGCCCAACTCCTTTGCCAGGAGGTTTCTCGATTTCGTAAGTTTATGGTACCGGGTGAGGAGCAGAATAGCTTCCTCTTCGTTTTCGGCTGATACCAGCTGATTGCGAATATTTTGCATCATTTCTTCGACCTTCCTGAGCCTGAAAGAATAGATGGCGGAATTCACAGCTTCGGGTAGCAGGTCCTTTTCCATTTCAACATAGATCCTTTTCCCCTCCCAGTTTTTACTCAGCTCGTGAGGTGAAGAGAGCAAGGTAATGGACGCAGTACGCACTTCAGCGTTCTCGTGATAAATAAAAAAAGACTGTCCGGGAATGGGTTTGTTGGATGTTACGGCGTTTTTAAAGGCATCGTATATGGCTTGCCAAACAGGGTTGGCAAAAGCAATTTCATCGGACATCAGCTCTCCAACCAGATCGGCTGCCAGAGTGGTTGTTATGGGCTCCCCCTCTTCCGATGCAGAGGTAACATTCTGATCTCCATAGTTTACCAGCAGCCTGATAATATCATCTTCCTGATATTCAATAAGGGGTTTGAGGGTTTCTGCCTGTTGCGCTGGAGCTGTTCGGATGGGTTCAGGCACCTCTTCGGGTTTTGCTCCCGTGGTTTTGATCTTCAGATTTCTGAGCTGTCGGTTGAGTTCATAAATCAGCTGCTCCTCCTCCATCCCTGTGATCACCGCGCATTTTTTTACAAACAGAGGCCTCAGAAGCGGGTCGGGAATCAGCGCTACAGAGCCTATGATTTCACGTATAAGGTTTCCCATTTTTACAGGATCCCCTTCAGCTTCTTCTTTCAGAAGTCCCGCTTTAAATGTGATGAAGTCGTCGCTTCGGGTGTTCAGGTATTGCATCACCTCTCCCGAATGGTTTTTCCGGGCGAAGGAATCGGGGTCTTCCCCTTCGGGCATGGGCACAATCCGTACATTCATCCCTTCCGACAGGATCATGTCGATACCCCTGAAGGAGGCTTTGATACCCGCCAGGTCGCCGTCGTAGATGATGGTTACGTTGGGTGTATACCTTCGGATGGCTTTGATCTGGTCGGTGGTAAGGGAAGTACCCGAAGAGGCAACAACATTTTGTATACCAGCCTGATGCATGGCAATTACATCGGTATAACCCTCAACGAGAAAACAATTGTCTTTAGATGCAATGGCGGTCCGGGCCTGATAAATGCCGTAGAGGATTTTGCTTTTCAGGTAAATCTCCGTTTCGGGCGAGTTGAGGTATTTCGGACGTTGCGGATCCTGAATCAGCAGCCTTGCCCCGAAACCAACCACCCGTCCGCTGATATTGTGTACCGGAAAAATGAGCCTGCCACGGAACCTGTCGAAGAGTTCGCCATTCCGTTCCGTGCTTAGCCCCCCTGAGATCAGCAAGTCGCGATCGTAGCCGTGGCTAAGGGCGTAGGCGGTAAAGGCATCCGGACGGTTGGGAGAATAGCCGATCTGGAATTTCAGTATGCTTTCGTCGGTAATGCCACGCTCGCGGCAGTAGGTAAGAGCGATAGCACTCCCATCGGTTTCATGCAGCTGCTCAGCAAACCAGCCAGCAGCAAAGGTATTGAGATTGAAGAGCCTTTCCCGCAGTTCGTGTGCGGCGCTCTGTTCTTCCGAGAGTTCTTCCTCCCTGATTTCGATATGATATTTTTTGGCAAGCCAACGTAGCGCTTCCACATACGAGAGCTGCTCGTGCTTGATCAGAAAGTCGATGGAGTTACCCCCTTCGCTGCATCCGAAGCATTTGAAAATCCCTTTGGCAGGATGGACGTGAAACGAAGGGGTTTTCTCGTTGTGGAAAGGGCAAAGCCCTACCAGGTTGGCACCCCTTTTCCGCAGGCTTACAAATTCACCCACCACCTCTTCAACCCGCATGGCCTCGCGGATCTTGTCTATGGTTTCAGGGCTGATCACGGCAATGAATTTACAGAATATTGCGGTTGTAATCCAGAATCTTTTCGGTATCCAGATGTATATCCTTAATGTTCAGCTGCAGGGTAATGTTCCCGTTCCATTCGTTTTCTTCAATCTGATAGCAAATGGAAAAAGGAATCTCCTTCTGAATATCGTTTTTCTTTTCCCCCTGTTGAAAAGCAATGGCCGGAAACACAGGTCCCAACCGGTCGGGATCGATGATGTCCAGCTTCAGGTGGTTGTTGCCTACGATTCTTACAAAACCTTTGTCGATTACCTCTTCGGTTAAAAATACCGGGGTCATATTGCCCGGGCCAAAGGGGGCAAACTGCTTAAGGATCTTGTAGAATTTAGGAGA
>CAZJZF010000180.1:0-5604 GCA_964550385.1 uncultured Lentimicrobiaceae bacterium
ATTTTTATTCCTTCACCAAAGGTGAGGGATGTGCCTGCTTCCACCACAACATTTCCATCAATAAACACATCGCCGGTAACCCAGTATGGGCTGTTTGCCTGCGTCCAGGTAGCGTTCATATAGGTTCCCGACAACTGCACAGCCATAAATTTTAGGGTAACAGAGGTGATCTGTGTGGTATTCGTCGTGGATGCATCATTCAGCATAAACATGTATTGCACGTATCGCAGAGATGCTGACAAGGGTATGCTCTGGCCGGCTGACCAAATAGTCCAGTTGCTCCATTGGCCTTGATGTTGAGCAATCCGGTAATAAAACTGTGTGGTTCCGGGGTTGGTAATGGTGTATTTAAGGGTATCTACCTGTCGGTTTAGTCCCAGGTCGAACACCTCTCCAATAAAGATACCCTGAGCCATTTTCAGGGTACCGGAAGCCACAAGGGTATTGTAATATACCTGGTTAACAGTGCTGTTGAAGATGTCGAGGCCTCCTGTAATATACAGTTTTCCCTGATGTATGAAGGACCCGGCATTGGCAATGTGGGTAAAATACAACGATGACTGGCTCCAGGTAAATGCAGAGCCACCCGTAACATCGGCATACCATGCGTACTGTACCGAAAACCCCAGGGTGTCGTTGTACCCCCCTGTTACCAGCAACATTCCCTGATCGGCGGTGGCTGTATGGCCAAACAGCGGTTCGGGAAGGCTGGAGGCATTCTGCCAGCTTGCCACACTGCCCATAAGGTCAACCACCCCGTAGATCACGCTGGTGCTGATGACTCCGTTTTCATCGAATCCACCGAGCAGATAGATTTTATTTCCAAATACTGCCGAGGCATGCTGATTTCTTTTGATACCCATAGCGGGCAAAACAGCAATATTGGAGATGTTGCCGTCAGGATCGATACGCGAGGTATAGGCATTGTTCACTGCTGAGCTGTCCTGGGTTGTGTTGCCACCGGCAATGATGACAAAGCCATTCACAAAATTGGCGGTATGCCCCCACAGGGGAACCGGCAGGGTTTGGGGATTCAGGATCCAGGAGGACAGTGAACCGTCGGCCCTGATCTTGGCGTGGTAAATTCTGTTGCTCACGGTGGAGTCGTCCAGGATTCCTCCAATGATGTACAGATGCCCGTTTGCAATCAGGGCAGCATGGTGCATCACACCTACCGGCAGATCTGGCAGGTCGGTGTAGGCGCTTAATCCGCTGTTTACGGTGGCTCTGCAAATCTTTGGGGTTATACGACGGGTTTCAGCTCCCTGTACTACCTGTGTTACCTCCAGACCTCCGGTAATGTATACAAAGTTGTTCCAGGTAGTAGACTCGTGGTGTTGCACTTTGCGTGGCAATGCGGTAGTGGATGTCCAGGTAGTTCCTGTCCCTGTGGCTTTGAAGGGCGCCTGCACCGTATTTCCTGATACGGCAGTGTGGTTGTGCATCCCCTTGAGGAAGTGGGCAGTGGTGTTGTGGGTCAGTTGTGCCTGCCCCATGGCTGTTCCCTGAAAAAGGACTAATTGTCCCATAACGATGATGGCCAGTGCCGTCCACATTCTGCGAAAGGTACGTCCTGTTTTAACCGTAGCATAAAGATTTTTCATAGCCTGTATGGTCTTTGTTTATATTTTTTAATTCTAAGAAGGGGAATGATTGGTTGGGTACATTTTTATGGAATGATGACTTTTACCCTGTCCGAAGGTACCGAGGTGCGCCCGTCTTTAAAAACGATATAGATGGCGTAGGTAACGGTCATTCCCGGGCTTATCCTGTTGTCGGTGAAATCCCGGATTCCCTCGCTGGCGCTTCTGTAGTCGGCAGGTTCCTGATCTCCAATCCCCCTTTGAATCACGAAATGGTGGTTTCCTTCGGGGTTGCAGTTCCAGGTGAGCTTACAAGCCATATTGTCAGGACTATAGGTGGCCAACAGTTGGATGGGTATCGATTCAGTGCGGTTTCGGGGCGATTTGAAGCTCACGGGCTTTGCCAGTCCACTGCTGTTTCCACTTTTGTCCATGGCTTCAATGGAATACAGGTAGTTTTGTCCGGTCGAAGGGAGTTTGTCTTCAACCCAAATGGATTCTTTTACTTCCGATGTATCCAGGTAGACTACAAGGTCCCATTGATCCACACCCTCTGCCTGACGCCACACATAGTACCCGGTTACTTCAGGGTCGTACGACAGTGACCAGTTTATTTTTG
This sequence comes from uncultured Lentimicrobiaceae bacterium, assembly GCA_964550385.1. GTDB lineage: Bacteria > Bacteroidota > Bacteroidia > Bacteroidales > SKPS01 > SKPS01. Next base: position 2,203 of record CAZJZF010000180.1, read on the forward strand.
CGGTACCTTCCATAAAGCTGCTGTTTAACAAAAGAGGTTTTGGAGGAGGTATGATATCAGGGCGCTCCAACACGAGCAATTCTGATGGCTCACTGACATTGCCTGCCATATCCTGTGCGATCACTTTGATATACAGATTCCTGGTTAGGGTAGTCAGTGGGATTTTGGTCAGATAGAGGGTGGGTGGAAGGGCATAGCCCGAATATGGGATAAAATTGTGGTCGGGGTGATTGGCATGCAGCACTTTGTATCCACGGATATCGGAAGCAACGGAGGGATCCCAGCTAACTTCCAGGGTGCCATCGGTATAAATTTCCCCTTTGAGCCCGATAGGTGGGGGAGGAGGGGTTACATCGTTCAACACCCCCAGTGCTGCAAACGACTCAGCCTGTGAGCCATCGACACCCACACTCATCACTCGGTAGTAATTGAACGATCTTCGGCTTGCCAGGCTGTCGGTATACCAGGTTTGGTTCGGGGGCAGCAAATCCTCGTGCAATGGAACGAACTCGACTCGGGCCGAAGGTGAGACAAACACAATAAAGCCTGCCAGCAGGGAGCTGTCTCCATCGTAGTCCCAACTAAGCCTGATCATTTTGTTGTCGATGGTTTCGGTGAGCTTTATCGAGGCACTTTTTACCATCGTCGTTGCTGAGACCGTAATGCCCGCTGTATCCGACCATGGGGTGAGATCACCAAATGGTGTGATTCCTCTCAACCGATACACAACAGTTTCACCTTCGTAAGCTTTATCGTTGTACACATGGTGGGTTTTCAGCAATTCAAAATGTTTCATCGCCTCATAACTGGTAACCCTGATTTCATTGGGATCAGGAACAGAAGCTGAAAAAGGAGACGTATTTACAGGTGTAAAACTGCGACCTCCGTTCCTGCTTTTTTCGATATAGAATGCGGTATTGAAATCCCTTGGCCAGGCGATGCTGATGAGGTCGTTTTTTTGCATCAGCCCTGGTTTCACCGGGGCAGTCTCCGGTATAGGTAAAGTGTCATTGAATACGACCCTGTGAATACTGCCAACCCTCGACATTCCGGGCAGGAGCACGGGCTCGATGCCATATACATAATCCATTCCCGGCTCCACATCGGTATCGGTAAATCCCAGCCCAATGGCTTCCGCTACCCTGAAAGAAAAATCGGCAGCCTGCAGAGCCATCGCGAAACGGATTTGCTGTATCTCGGAGGTTCGCTGGAGTTCCGAAACCATATCTCCCATTTCCGCATGCTCTTTTTCGGGCAACAGATCGTCGAAATGTTGCCCGTAGAGCATTTGGGCTGCGATGGCAGCCAGGGTATCTGACGGACCGAACCTCTGTTTCATTTCCTCAAGCGATAATGGTTTGAGTGGTTTAGGCAACAGTTCCTTCTTAAGGGTGTCTGTGGGATGGTCATAACAAATCCGGGTAATCCTATACCCGGTATTGTTCAGCATCAGCCAGGTGGCAGGAGTCTCCGGCGCCCATCTGAGACGGATGCTATCGCCGTAGGTTTTCGCGATCATTATGATGACTGGCTCGGGAGGCGGTGCTTCCGGATCCACATCTGCCGAAACCTGAGCATGGGCGCTATAACTGATAATCAGGATAAGAATACCTGCAAGGAATGTTTTTATGTTTTTCATGTTTAAATACTTACTGTTGAAATATAGAATCGTAATGGGTGCTTTGGCATCAGGGAGTGTATCGTATCTGCATCACATTGGAATGGTCGTAATTCCATGTGCCTAAAGGATTCTGAATGCGCAGCTTCTGGATATAGATATCTCTGCCAGTATAGTTGAGCTCAGGCATGATCATATGGATATAAGCTGTAGGCTCGTTACCTATAAGTTTTTGGTGGACTGCCATCTTGTCTTCCCAGAACTGCACCATTTGGTAGTAGGGCATCGAAATGTTGTTGGCAGCGCCCAGTTGTGAGTAACCATTTGAACTACTGTAGATCATCCAGTTTTCAGCGATACAGTCTTTTGCCTTCTGATTTCGTCCACTGGCACTTCCCTGGCTCCAATGACTGGCGTGCCTTTGATAGTCCAGCAGAAATTCATGGGCATGTTCATAATCAAAATGCAGTGCAGATCGAATTACTCCAGCAGAATACGTTATATGACTGCTGTAGCTGCCTAAAATTCTTTTTGCTGCAATTTCGTTGTCTTTGATTCCGGGAGCCAAACCGATGGTGGAAAAAGATTGCGGGTTCTTATAGCTAAGGGGCCACCAGGCAACAGCAGCTCTTTCACCGTATTCCAGCAGATAATCGGGTTCAATTCTTAAATATCCCAATTGCACATAAATGGGTTTAGGAGCATAAACCGTGCTGTTTTTGATTTTGAATTGTCCCTGGGCATTTTCATCATATATCCAGTGCAGCATATCGAAAACTTTGGTCTTCCACATCGCATGATCATTTAAAGCGGGATTGAAATGTTCATTGGGAAGCAACAGTGGGGGGATGAAAAAGCCATATATGTTTTCGCTGCTGCCGCACGTATACTCATAAGCAATCACTTCAATCTTTTCCAGTGCTTCAACGGGATTTGCGGATTGTACAGGCAGGTAGCAGTAGGGATTGTACAAGAAGTTATTGGCGGCTTGCGCTTTCAGGGAGCCTGCAGCAGCAAATTTATCAGAGATACGGTCAAACCGACTGGTTCTGAAGTAAATATTAATCAAAGTATCGATAAAGTTAAACTCAGCCTTGTTGGTTGATTCCATTTCCCTGTAGTCAATGGTGTCGTTTTTATATGTGCTTATGTATCCAGCTTTTACCTCCTCCCAATACTCCAGCGCCTGTTCGTCAAAGGTCTTTCCGCTTCCCTGAAGGGTTACACCTGCCAACTTCCCTCCAACTTTCTGGGTTCCGGCCTGAACAAGAGTTTTGCCAGCAATCGAGGCATTTTGTGATAACAATGTTGTGGAAGTTACCTGCGGATTGGTTGTCTGGATTTGGGTTTGCGCCTGTGAGTTTTGCTGCTGAAGATTCGCAACAGCTGCTGTTGACAAGTATACATTGGATTGCTGAAGGGTGGTTGCATTCTGAAGTATTTGAGAAGTGCTGCCTGAAGCCAGACTAAGATTGCCGGTCTGGATCCCGTGTTCCAAAACTGCAGTGAGTTTCTTGTCAGCCATGGAGATAATCACCTTGCGTCGGTTTTCCCTGGCAAGAGCATTGAGAAAGTTCTGCTCCCCCAAGAGGTTTACACGTATCATGGCAAGATTATACAGAGTGTTTGTAGGGATATCTTGTGGCAGGTTGTACAGAATAACACTGTCTACTACCGTGAAATTGATCTTTTTGCTATACTGCCCATCCAACGATTTCAACCACAATTCAGCTCGTGTTTCAGGATTGTTAAACAGATTGGGTTGCCCGTCTCTAAGCAGGATG
>CAZJZF010000181.1:0-5584 GCA_964550385.1 uncultured Lentimicrobiaceae bacterium
TTGGTTTCAGTCCCATATCGATGGCTCACGGCATCTTTTTTCCCCCGAAACCGTCATGGAGATTCAGCATAAAATTGGTGCCGATATCATCATGGCTTTCGACGAGTGTACCCCCTGGCCCTGTGATGCAGATTATGCCAAACGCTCCATGGAGATGACCCATCGTTGGCTGAAGCGGTGTTTGGACTGGCATGAAAACCATGAGCCGTTGTACGGGTATCCCCAGGCATTATTCCCTATTGTGCAGGGCAGCACTTTTCCGGAGCTCCGAAAAATCAGTGCCGAAGTGATTGCCACTGCCGGAGCAGTTGGTAATGCCATTGGTGGTCTTTCGGTCGGAGAGCCTGCCGAAGAGATGTATGCCATGACGGATCTGGTGTGCAGCATCCTGCCCAAAGACAAGCCCAGATACCTGATGGGGGTCGGAACACCGGTCAACCTGCTGGAAAGCATTGCCCTGGGTGTTGATATGTTTGACTGCGTTATGCCTACCAGAAATGCCCGGAACGGAATGTTGTTTACCCGCGAAGGGATCATCAATATCCGCAATAAAAAGTGGCAGGAAGATTTTTCGCCGCTTGACCAGTCCACCGGTTTGCCTACCGACAGCTATGTGTCCCGCAGCTACCTCAGGCATCTTTTTATTGCCGGGGAAATGTCGGGGCCTATGATTGCCACACTCCATAACCTCAGATTTTATGTGGGTTTGATGGAGGAGGCGCGCGGGAAAATCCTGGCCGGCGAATTTGCCGGCTGGAAGCAAGAGATGATATCGAAACTAAGCAGACGGCTATGATGAAACAGCTCGATCTGTATATTGTAAGGAAGTTCCTCGTAACCTTCCTTTTTATGAACCTTTTGCTCACGATGATCATCGTGATTTTCGACATTTCGGAGAAGATTGATGATTTTCTGGAAAACAGCATCCCTTTTCAAGCCATTTTTTTTGAATACTATCTGAACTTCATTCCCTTTATGCTCAATATGTTCATTGGGCTTATCACCTTCATCGTGGTGATATATTTCACCTCCCGCCTGGCCTTCAATACCGAGATTATTGCCATGCTTGCCGCCGGCATCAGCTTCCGGCGAATCCTGGTTCCTTATCTGATTACTGCCTTTATTCTGGCGGCAATTTCTTTCTCGCTAAGCAACTTTATCATACCGATTGCCAATACCGGGAGAATGCATTTTGAATTGCAATACATGAACAAGCATCAGCCTGGTTACGAAAGCTTTGTGCATTTTCAGATTGCTCCAGGCGAGATCATCGCTATGCAGCACTTCGATCCATTCTCCAAAACAGGCTACAAGTCGATACTTACCTCTATCGACAGTTCCGGAGTGTACAAAGCATTTTCGGCAGAATTTATACGCTGGGACTCGGTGCAGCAAAAGTGGGCTTTTGAGCAGTATTCCATTCGCACCATTGGTTCAAAAGGAGAGCAGCTTAGGGTTGGTCAAAAACTCGATACCGCCCTGGCCATCAGGCCGGAAGACCTAACCTCACGGGTGATAACAGTAGATAATCTGGGATTCAGGAAGTTACGAAAGTTTATTGCTGAAAGCCGGACCCGGGGCACTGAGAATATTCTGTATTATGAGGTTGAGAAGCACAAGCGGCTGGCCTACCCCTTTGCCACGGTGATCCTTACCCTTATCGGAGTATCCTTGTCGAGCCGGAAGGTGCGCGGGGGAATCGGATGGCATATCGCCATGGGGTTGCTGGCGAGTTTCAGCTATATTCTGTTCATGAAATTCACGGAAACTTTTGCTACCAATGGCAACCTTCCACCCTCTGTTGCCGTATGGATCCCAAATTTCCTCTACCTTGTGCTGGGAGTATGGCTTTTATACAAAGCACCCAAGTAGTGCAATCAATGTTTTAGCCGGAAGGGAAACCTGGTGGTGCGCAGAAACCAGAAGTGCTTAACCGAAGCACCAAAAGAGGCATAAAATCTCGCCAGGCCAGGATCCATCGACCCTTCAAAATCGAGCACCGACGTTACGCCCGTCATTTGCCTGATGACTGTATCGATAATCAGGGGCATTGCCCTCTTCTCTTTCCCTTCCTCAGTTACACCGGAAAAAATCAGAATGCTGTGCTTCTGATCGAAAAAGAAAACAGCTCCTGCAATAAGTTGGTTGGCAGGAGTATAAGCACCCCATGAACGGGCGTACCCTTTGTGCTCAAGAGCATGGAATAGCCTGCGAAAACGTAGATAATCAGATTCTTTCCAATGCAGCACCCCCGCACCTCTGCCAGCCCTGAACATGGAAATTATGGCACCTGCATCTGCATGTGAGATGACCTGCAGATCATGTTTTATTCCCAGCTGAAGATTGCGTCGCAGATTCATATTGTACTTTTCTGCAATGGTGGCATAGTCTGGTTTAAGTGCCAGCTCATAATTGTCGCGTATTACCACCGGGTACCTGACCGGAAAAGTCTCATTCTGAAGATAAATATCGGCAAGAATATATTTCTTTCGTATTAAATCAATAAAATCATCGATCAGTTGAAATTGGTCGGCTGATTTACAGAATAGCCCCAGTTGTTGTACAAACCATGGGGTATATGCATAGCGGAATCCGAATTTTCTTCGAAAGGGGAGAGGGAATACTGCAATATAATCGTCGAGCACCAGGGCATTCCAGTCGTCGCATACCAGGTCGAGATACCATGAATATCCGTAAATTCTTTGGTTGACAGCCAATTGGACACACTTATCCCACTGGTTGCGGTCAATTTCGCGGTTCTTCAGGTGCCTGATCATGGAGCAAAGTTATCGGTTATTTTGGGCAAAGAGAAGCAGGTTCTCATACACCTTGCGCCATCCTTTCCATCTGCCATGTTCACTGAGGCTTTCGTTGTGCCACAGACTGACAAATACGCCCTGATATTTCTTTACAACGGTGATCAATTCTTCAATTGTAACAACTGCTTCTGTCGGTTTTAGATGGAGGTAGTCACGAAGAGTGCCATCCATCACTGTTACCGGAAAGATAAGGAGGGAGGTGACTTCCTCCCTTTCCAGATCATAAAACCTGAAAGGCTTGCAGGTTCCGGCCCGGAAACCGGGAGTTGCCGCATATCCCATCGAATAGTCTTCCTGAATGCCGCATTGTATCAGATTTCTGTAGGTATCCGGCAGCCGGAATCGCAGAAAATGCTGCCGGCTGCGGATTACTTTCTGTTTGGTAATCGCCTGTAGTATATCAATTTCAAACTTTATAACATCTTTATTTACAGATGACTGATAGGATGGATGAATGCCTGCAAGATTCTGTTTGGCATAACGGAGGATGAGTTTACGCAGGGCTTTACTGGAAGGATGTGTGTTTTTGTTGAATGTGCCATATTTACCTAAAAGGAAAAATACAATCGGTGGCGGCGATTCCCGATGAAGTTTCTCGATCAGGTCCCAGGTGTCGAAAGGATCGGGGCGGAATCCGGTAAGGGCCGCAATTCTGAAGACGAGATCTTTCCAGCGACCTGTAACAAGTTCCCGGAGGGCTGCCCCCATTTGTCTCACCGGGGATTTATGCCGGTAAGCCCAGGCACTGTCGGCATCAATGGTGGGAATAAATTGGTAGTTGCGTGGATTAACGGATAATTTGGGGTAGAGGGCCCGGAGCTTTTCTACCAGCATCGAAGCCCACAGATCAGCCAGCGGCACAGCCAGCAAGCCATGTTTTCCAGCCAGGGAGGCTTCTGCGGGAAATCTGCCGTGAAGGTCGGGTTGAAAAGGGAGGTATTCCTCGTACCTGCTTACGATCCAGAAGGCTGCGGAGAAAACATCAAAAGGCAATAGAGCGGAGAGGTCGCCATTGAAAAAAATCACAGGATTCCCCTCATGCCAATTGAGATCGGGAATGGCTTCCGATATGCCGGTTTTGGATAGAAAACCAGCTGGCAAAAGGTAAGGGGTGCCTGTATGCAGTGGTTTTCCGTACAGCAATTTTGGTGTTGAAGCCTCATCAAAGGCATCCATGTCCACAGTGAGCGTTACTGATATGCCGGACATTTCGTACAGGAGGGTCTGGAAGATGAACTCCATCCGGGTGGTGATGCCTCCGGGGCATCCTATGAGCAGTGGGCAGTCGTTCATCAGGAGGTATTAATCAGGCCGTGGTCTGCAAAGCTAAAGTATTTTTCCTCCCCTACGATGATGTGGTCGAGCACCTGCACATCCATCAGTGCGGCAATCCTGCAAAGTTTATCGGTAAGCTGCTGATCTGCGCCCGAGGGCTGGAGGTTGCCGCTTGGATGGTTGTGGTAGAGGATGATTCCCGAGGCTTTGTGTTCAAGTACCAGCGAATAAATCAGCCTGCTGTCGACAATGGTGCCTGAAATTCCGCCGCGGCTGATCAGAACGGTTCGTATCAGGATATTCGCCCTGTTAACCAGCGCAATCCAGAATTCCTCGTGGACCAGGCCGCCAAGTAACGGTTGTATGATCTCCCATGCTACAGCCGATGAGGTAATCTTTGTCTTCTTTCCAACCTCTTCGGATCTGTGCCGCCTGCCAAGGGCAAGAGTGGCAAGAATCCTTGTTGCGGAGGCCATTCCAATGCCAGGAATGGCAATCAGGTCGTTCAGGCTTGCATTGCCGAGGTTCCTGAGTGACCCTCCGAACTTTGCCAAAATACGCCTGGCCAGTTCCACGGCAGTTTCACGCCGCGTACCCGAACCTATTATGATGGCCAGAAGCTCAGCATTGCTGAGCGCGTTGTTGCCCTGGGCGGCCAGTTTCTCCCGGGGGCGCTCCTCTGCCGACCATTGTTTGATGGTAAGGCGTCCTCTCTCTTCGTATTCCATTTCCCCGTTTTTTCCCCCTTTATATGATTGAAAACCAAAAAAAGGAGAAAAAAAAGAGGGCACTTCGCAAAAAGTACCCTCTTTCGGGAATATATATAGGTTTTACGAATCAGGACAGGGAGTTCACCAGGTGGGTGAGTTTGGATTTAAGGTTCCCTGCCTTGTTTTTGTGAATCACATTGCGTTTTGCATTTTTGTCAATCATAGAAACCAGGCGTGGAAGATTCTCTTCTGCCTCGGCCTTGCTGGTAAGTGACCTGAATCTGCGGATGGCATTGCGCATCGTCTTGCCATAATACCTGTTACGCAGCTTCCTGACTTCGTTTGAACGGATCCTCTTTAATGCTGATTTGTGATGTGCCATACTCTTTCCGGGTCTGTGTTTGTCTGTTTGCGTTTTGAGCGTGCAAAGATAGAAACATTTTAAACACAAAAAGAACTTGTAGTGAAAAATCAACACAAAACCCTGTTATTTGTTTCATTGGTTGTGCTGAAGCACTTTTCTGATGTGTTTTTTGGTTAGGTTTGCATCCCTTTTTAATTTTCAAAAACAGCAAAAAGCAGGGAATGACTCCGGACATCATCATTACCATTGGCATTATTCTTATTGCCATTGTGCTGTTTGCCACCGAACTTCTGTCGGTTGATCTCGTGGCTCTGGTAGTGATGATTGCCCTGGTATTGTTTGGTATCATCTCCCCTGAACAGGGAGTTGAGGGGTTCAGCAACAAGGCAACGATCACGGTCGCTTTCATGTTTGTG
>CAZJZF010000182.1:0-5511 GCA_964550385.1 uncultured Lentimicrobiaceae bacterium
GACAAACCGTTGAAATGGGTAGAGCCGTCGGATGATCTGAAGCTGCCAAACGACATATTCAGATCCCATGGAACCGGGTTGAACCTTCCGGATTTGTCCATAGCCAGGTAATAGTTCTGGGCAAATCCCAGGTAGCTGTCGAGATTCACCAGGGCATAATTGAAGGCATGCATCCAGAGGGTTCTGTCGACATTTAGCACATAGCTGATGCTGTCAGGGTAGTTGTTCAGAATGTTAACGAACCGCATGAGTGCCTCCCAGCCATATTCTGATTGCAATTCATAAAATGGGGCATAGGCAAGGCTATCGGTGCTGCTCAGAAAAGCGAGGTTGGCATTCTGTCCAAACGGGTACACGAGCTTTTCCGGATTGCCTTTGATCAGAATCCCGTCCTGGTTTCCGAAGTGTTTCTCCATAAACACCTCATCAACAGATTCTACATGACTGTATAGCCCAATCAGCGTATCATTCACCCACAGGTTAGCAAATGCAGCCTGAGAGGCGGGCAGATAACTCCTGGCAATCAGGTACGACAATGCTTCTCTGACGAAAGAGGGGTCGTGGATTACATTACTTAACCGTATCTTCTTGTAACCCTGATGATTTTTGCTGTTTATCAGATAATCGAGCTCGATGTTGAACGGGTTTTTGATCTCCCCCTCATTCCATGAGCTGAATCCTTTAAATCGAACTCCTGAACCTTTGTATAGTTTGCCATCAACTGTTACGTCTCCTGTGATACGGGTGCTGTCGTCTCCCGCCTTCATCAGGCTGTCGAGGGTTTGTCGCCACCCGGGCTGAGTGAGCTGGATCCGGATTTCGTGAACCACTGCAGGATCATATAACATTGGCTGGGCTGCCAGATGTGGAAGCATCCATGCCAACACAAACACCGTCAGGAAAAACCTGATGATGAAGCTGATGATGCGCCGGCAGGGGGATATCATCCTTGCTTCCTACTGTATAATGAGTTTACCGGAAGAGAGCTGACCATTGGTGACCAACTCCAATAGATAAATTCCCGGATTCAGATTCCCTGTGAAAACGATTTGCTGCCCCGAAATTACTTCCTGCTCCAGAACTCTCCTGCCGGCCAGATCCAAAATCCTGCAGATGCCTGAATTCCCTGATTCAAGCTGCAGATGCAGACGCTCCTTTGCCGGATTGGGATAGAAAAAGGTTCCGGAAGCCGGAATTTCAGGACTGGTAATTGAAAGCTGATTGAAACTGAACTTCGATACCCCGTTGCCGGTGGCAATCCAGGCATCGTAATTATGGTCAATGGCAATGCGGTTTACAAATACAGAAACCAGTCCCTGCGCCGGGGTGTAAGTGAATACCCCGGCTGGATTTCCATTGCTCATCATCGATATACCTCCCTCCTGAATGTAGTCGGCAAACATACCAACCCATATTCCATAGGTGCCGACAATCCGAACATCCCTGATGTATTCGTTGAGCAATCCATCGGCATGCAACAGGGTATCAATACATTGGTTCTGAGGATTCAGTTTCGCCAGTCCAAAATAGGTACCTACATATTTGTACCCGTTCGAGTCTATGGCCAGGCAGGTGATGTTGTCGTCGGGCAGAGCGTTGTTGGCTGCGTTGATTACGGAGAAGGTGGTGCCATTGTACTTCACCAGTCCTCCCATCCAGGTTCCGAAATACAGATCGGCTGTGGGGTAAATGCTTTCTGCAATACAGCTGACCATATTGGAAGGGAGCCCGTTGGAGGTGGTAAAGTTGGTAAAGATGCCACCGCTGTATTTCGACAATCCTCCGGTGGTGGCAATCCACACATCACCATTGTCAGTACCGTAGATATAGTTCACCATGTTGTCTACCAACCCATTGGTGGTATTCAGGCTGGTCCAGGTGGTGCCGTTGAAAACTGAAACGCCCATATCGGTACCTACCCAAATATATCCGTTACGGTCTACCGCAACGCATTTGACATAATCATCCGCCAGACCGTGGATGGTGGTCCATACGGTCCAGGTACTGCCCGAAAGCCTGGCTACGCCCGCCTGCGTGGCAAACCATTTATCCCCGTTGAAGTCAACGGCAACTCCCATCACATTGTCATCAGGCAGCCCGTCGGCGGTGGTGTAGTTGATAAAGGCACTCTGCCCCATCACTCCATGCAACATGAAGGATGTAAGTGCCAGCAATACAAACATTTTCAAATTTTTCATCGTGGTTCTATTTCTGGATCACCACCCTCAACACCCCTGAATCGGGTTCATCTGCGTTGCGCAGCAGATAGAGCCCCTGCGGGTAATCGGTAAGGTTGATGACCTGATTTATGATTTGGCTTTGGTTTGTTTTTCCGTGGATATCGGAAATCACAACAACAGATCCCTCCTTCCATCCGGAGATGTGCAAAACGCCATTGGAGGGATTTGGCCAAATCTTTATCTCTGCCAATGGGGTTGCCGGATCATCCTGCCCAATGGTGTTATTGAGGTAGGCAGCAGAATACCTGAATGATTTGGCTACGGAGGTTCCAACATTTTTCGACCATACCACGGTCTGGTTCGAGTCGATCTCGTACAGATACCCTGATAAGGCGATACAAATGAACGTGTTTCCATTGGGAAGCTGCTGTGCGCTGCCCATATTCATGGTGGCGGAACCAGAATAAACATGCCGCCATTCATAGGTAGAAGGAGCAAAGGCAGAACCCGGGTTGTGTGTATACAGATTTCCGTCCAATGGCGGATTGATCACATCCACGCACGATTTATTGCCGCTGCCACCTCGGTTGTTGAAGGCAGAGAGGTATCCTCCTTTCGGACAATCATTAGGTATCCAGTGGGCATCATGAACGGTATTAAAAACTTTGGTGCCGGCGGCACCGTAAGCAGCAGGGTTACCCCAACGGTACAGGAGGTCGCCCCCTTTCCCCGATTTACCACCCGTGTGTCCGGCTGCCTCAGCCGTGGTAGTGCTGTGGTCAATCACATAAATCTCATTCAGGTTGTGGGAGCTGAAGGTGATCTGATCCAGCTCTGCATTGTAATCCACCCCGTTCATGTGCATCCAGTCTTTTTTGGGGAGATAATTAATATTAAGCAGCTGCGGGTTGTTTACGATGGACGTTACGTAGTTGTCTTTGGCAGCATTGTAATTCTGACACAGATGATCCCATAAGTGCCACTCCCACACAATGTTGCCACCAGTAGTCCCGACCGGCTCAATCTCAATGATCTTCTCTGACCAGAAAGAAGTATTAAGCGAGCACCCGGCCTGCACCACCTCGGCAGACGTTTTAAGCTCATACGCAATAGCCAGTATATTCCCGTTTGGCATCGGACAGATATCATGATGCAGGCAGTAGGTGGTAGATGAATGGTTGAATGTCCACAGCACATTACCGTTGTAATCCACCTTCTGAAGCGCCACACTGATGGGCCCTGAAAAAACGGAGTTCATTCCGGATACGGTTCTAACCAGGGTGCCTCCCGGCAGCATGTAGGTAGAGTAAGAGGTTTTCTGACTGCTGGCAAAGGTCCAGGTGTGGTAAATGGCTCCGCTCATATCGAGCAGATAGGCTTTGTTTGAATTCTGAGCTGAATACAGTGTGTAATCGCCCCAGGTCGACTGCGATGTTGCACCGATAGAGAGCACACAGATCAGCATTATTAAAACTCCTGGAAAGCGAGACTTTACTTTCGAAACAATGGGAATTCCTGGCATAGATTTCTGTTTTAGTTTTGATACATTCTGTCAGGTAAAACGATGAAATTCGTGCAAAATTAACATTATGGTAACACGGGTTGGGGATTAATAGACGGTACAGGTCATTTATCTGACGGTTCAGGGAAATTTAACGACCAATAGCTGCCTATTTACCCGACAGTATCAATACGTTCTCAGAAATCTCTTGTTGAATGTTATTCCGCCAGATGTGTATACTTTGAGAATATAAACCCCTGCCGGAAGATCCGATACGGGTATCATGTTTAATCTGGATTGCCCGGTTTCAATTGTGGTGATAAGCCTTCCATTAACAGAAAAAATTTCTGCTTTATTGATCATACTGCCATCCTGCTCTGTCAGAAGTGTAATATAATCACCAGATGAAGGGTTTGGGAACAAACTGAAATTTTCCTCTCCCGGGGAGGGTGCAGTTTCATTAATTCCGATACCGGTTTCGTACTCGATAATGAAATAGATGGAATTGGTAACAGCAATGTCGTTCCATTCTCCGGCAATACCCAAAGCGCCGGAACCACCTGGCCAGCCACGCAAGGCAATAGCAGCACCATCCTGATTTCCTGCATAGTTATCCGGCTCCTTGATGGTACCTGTGGATTTTCCGCCCCAGTTTACAAAGGCACCGCCAACAGCTGCACCGCCACCGGCACCCGCAGCTCCCTGTCCCGTCCAGAAGAGGGTTCCGCTGCCGTCGTTGTCGCCATCCCAGAGCCAGTTGCCTTCCTGGGCAAGGTCTGTGGCGCCGATCCAGATATAGGCCACCCCACCACCATCAGGAACGGAGGTATAGGTGTTGGAAATTGCAGCACCAACAGAGATGTGGTAATAAACAGAATCCTGCTCCTGCTGAGAACCAATGTGTACCAGGTAACCACCACGCTCTTCAGCACAATCGGCGGCATCATCCCAGTCATTGAGCTCCTTCACAATTTCATATTTCTTCCCCTGATAATAAAAGGTGTAAATGTTCAGTGAATCGGCGCAGGGTTGCGCGTTTAGCAACAGACCCGGTGCAAGAAATGCAACCAGCATCAAGGCAAGGGAATAGGTTCTTTTCATAGAGGTGGAGTTTAGGTTAACAGATACAAAGTTACTGTAAAAAATGTTTAGGAGGTTTAGGAGGTTAAGATTGTTTAGTTGTTTAGTCGTTTAGTTGTTTAGTTGTTTAGCAGGCAGGTTGCATCTATAACGACGTGAATTTTATTGTTTTAACTGCAATGATGCTCCCCTGTCACACTGGTCTGTTGCTTCTGTAACAGCCTGAATTTTATTATTTTAATAGCAAATAAGCACGCTATGGCAAAACTGATTTTATTATTTTATTGATTTCCCCTTTTATTGGGTAATATGCATTCAGGAAACCAGTATCAATCACCCATTACAACCATCGTTTCCCAAGTCCGTACCTTAAAATTTTCGGAAGAAATCCGCAGAAGAGTTTTCAGCGCTCATTTCAATCAAAGAAATGGCGATGCATTCATATTTTTTTCTGGCCTTTTAAAACGAAGCTCCGAATGGTTTCTAAACCAGTTTTGCAGAGATGTAAATCCTTTTCATAACACTGCCGAAAAGAAGCGCATCGTACCACATGTAGTAGAAGCGCTGGGCATTGAACCATGTGATACCATCTGGATTATCATCATGATAGTCGTAAGGATCAGCAAAAATGATCACATCATCCATCAGATTATCCGGATCTCGGATATCGTAACCAACCACCAGCACCCAATGGCCACCCCAGTCGCTCCATTCTACCAGGGTTGGAATGCCATTTTTAAGGTTCTCCTG
>CAZJZF010000183.1:0-5510 GCA_964550385.1 uncultured Lentimicrobiaceae bacterium
GCTATTTGGCGTGTACTTTATCCTTACGGTTGCTGAGTTGTTTATCTCCCCGCTCGGTCTTTCATTTGTATCGAAGGTTGCTCCAGCCCATTTGCAGGGGTTGATGCAGGGAGGCTGGCTTACTGCCACTGCCGTTGGAAACTTCTCATTGTTCCTGGGTGCCATGATGTACGAAAGCATCTCCATTTCGGTAACCTGGACCGTATTTGTAGTGGTTTGCCTGCTCTCCATGACGGCCATGTTTGCCATGGTAAAATGGCTTGAAAGGGTTGCAAAATAATCCGTTCAAAAAACTTTTCACGAGGCTGCTCCATTCCGGGGCAGCCTTTTTTGTTACTTTTACACCATGACCTACCCCTGGGGCGACACCCGACCCTACAATTCCTATAACCGATATTTCCGGGAGAAATTCGGATCGCGGGTACAGAAGGTAACCATCGATGCCGGATTTACCTGCCCTAACCGCGATGGCACCAAAGGAACCGGAGGGTGCCACTTCTGCAACAACGACGGGTTCAACCCCTCCTACTGCCAGCCGGAAATGGGTGTTAGCCGGCAGATCGAAGAGGGAATCTCGTTTCACAAATGGCGTTATAAAAAGGCTGTATCCTATCTGGCCTATTTCCAGGCATATTCCAATACCTACGGTGACATCAGCCGGCTTGAACAGCTGTACCGGGAGGCTCTTGACTATCCCGGAGTAATCGGACTGGTGATCGGAACCCGCCCCGACTGCATCAGCGATGAGGTGTTGGAACTCTTAAAGGAACTTTCAGACAAAGCCTATATCCATCTGGAATTCGGCATCGAATCGGTGTATGACGAAACCCTTACCCTGGTAAACCGCGGGCACGATTTTGCCACGGCCCGGAAAGCTCTCGAAGCGGCTGATTCCCGTCATCTGAGCACAGGTGCCCATTTCATTTTCGGACTGCCGGGCGAAACACGGGAGATGATGCTGGAAAGTACTTCTGTTATTTCGGACCTTCCACTTGCAACGGTAAAATTTCATCAGCTGCAGATTCTGAAGGGTACAGCCTTTGAGAAGATGTACCATGAAAACCCGGGTACTTTTCAGTTATTTGGTTATGAGGAATATATCGACTTTATCATCCGGTTTCTGGAAAAGCTCAATCCCGCCTTTGTGGTGGAGCGGTTTGCCGGCGAAGCGCCGCCCCGCTATCAGGCAACACCGGGATGGGGCATGGTACGGAATGAAACAGTGGTAGCCCGCATCGAGAAAGGGTTGCTGGAAAGAAACACATGGCAGGGAAAACTGTGGAAGCCCTGATGTTTTAGTAGGCGTTACCGTTCTGCTGGTTCCGGGTGTAACCCTTCATGATCCCCCGTTTGGAGTTGTTGATAAACGAAAGGATTTCATCACGTTCGGCAGTGGCTCTCATTTCAGCTTCTATGATGCGAAAGGCCTGGGTAACATTTTTGTTACGCAGGTACATCACCCGGTAAATCTCCTGAATTTCAGCAATTTGCTCCGATGTAAACCCCCGGCGACGCAATCCGATGGAATTTACCCCCACATACGACAGCGGCTCTCTTGCAGCTTTCACATAGGGAGGCACATCCTTACGTACCAGAGACCCTCCGCTGATCATGGCATGCCTGCCAATCCTTACAAACTGGTGTATTGCTGACATTCCGCCCACAATGGCATAATCCTCGATATCGATATGGCCTGCCAGAGATACCGCATTGGCTATTATACAGTTACTACCGACTACACAGTCGTGGGCGATATGTACATAAGCCATAATCAGATTGTTATTGCCAATCACCGTTTCGTTCGAAGCCTTTGTGCCCCTGTTGATGGTAACACACTCTCTGATCACGTTATTGTCGCCAATCCGGACGAGGGTATCTTCGCCGGCAAATTTCAGATCCTGAGGCACAGCACTGATCACCGAGCCCGGGAAGATCTTGCAGTTCTTGCCAATCCTGGCACCCGACATGATGGTTACATTGGATCCGATCCAGGTGCCTTCATCCACTTCCACATTTTTATGGATCACCGAAAAAGGTTCTATCACCGTGTTCTCCGCAATTTTTGCCTGCGGGTGCACATAAGAGAGGGGTTGATTCATCTGCTTACTTCTTTTTAACGATCTGTGCCATCATGGTGGCCTCCATTACCAGTTTATTTCCCACATAAGCTTCGCCGCGCATCTGGCAAATTCCTCGGCGGATCGGCTCTAGCAGGACATTTTTAAAAATCAATGTATCGCCGGGAACTACCTTATGCCTCCATTTCACATCATCTACCTTGAGAAAGTAGGTCATATAGTTCTCAGGATCCGGAACCGTTGATAAAGCCAGAATACCTCCAACCTGCGCCAGCGCTTCGATCTGGAGTACTCCCGGCATCACAGGTTCGGAAGGAAAATGGCCTACAAAGAATGGCTCATTCATCGTAACATTCTTCATTCCGATTACATGGGTGTCAGACATTTCGATGATTTTATCAACCAGCAAAAAAGGAGGACGGTGAGGGAGAATCTGCATGATCTGCTGAATGTTATACTTAGGCTCAGCATTCAGATCCACCTGGGGGGGGCCAATGTTGCCAGTTTTATCCTGAATATGCTTTTGAATAAGGGCGGCAAATTTTGTATTGGCAAGATGTCCTGGACGCTTAGCAATGACATGAGCCTTTAGAGGGGCCCCCAATAAAGCCAGATCACCAATCACATCCAATAGCTTATGGCGGGCCGGCTCATTGGTGAATTTCAATTCAACATTGTCTAAAATACCTTGCTTCAAAACCTTGACATCAGGCCTGTTGAAAACTTTTGCCAGCTTCTTCAGGGTTTCATCCGGTATCACTTTATCCACAAAAACAATGGCATTGCTGATATCACCCCCTTTTACCAGGTTATTCTCCAGCAAATACTCCAACTCGTGCACAAATACAAAGGTACGGCAAGGGGCGATTTCTTCCCTGAACCTGTGGATGTTATAAAGTTCAGCATACTGTGTTCCCAGTACTTCGGTTTCATAATCGATCATCACCGAAAGATGGAAATGATCGGAAGGGATAGCAATAAACTCTGTTTTTCGGTCTTCTGAGTTATACGTAATCACCTCGCGCAGTTCAATGAATTGACGATCGGCATCCTGCTTTTCGCAACCGGCACCCGAAAGCAGTTCAACATAGGGCATGGCACTTCCATCAAGGATCGGAGGCTCCATCCCATCAATATCAATCATCACATTATCAATTCCCAAACCTACCAGAGCTGCCATGGCATGTTCAATCGTCATCACCCTGGCGCCGTTTTTTTCAATTGTGGTGCCTCGGGCAGTGTCAACCACATTGGCAACCTCCGCCTTAACCATCGGTTCACCCGCAAGATCTACCCTCCTGAATCGTACACCCGTGTTTTGCTCAGCCGGCCTGAAAGTCATAGTAACCACCTGTCCGGAATGGAGTCCTGCCCCCTGGATGGAAACTGCCTGTTGAATTGTAGTCTGTTTCATAGTATCTAAAAAATAGAATTCAACCTCATGCTCATCTAGTTTTTGGAATCATCCTCAATCTGATGCACCCTTTTTTCCAGGGATGCAAGTCTGGATGCCAGATCAGGAAGATTCCGAATCCAAACCAAAATTCTCTTCTGCAATGATGCATCCAACGCCGGTGTTCCCAGAAGGGCTTTGCCTTTTTCCGGAACGGATGCAGCAACTCCGCTTTGGGCACCGATTTTTACGCCATCGGCTACCCTGATATGCCCTACAAAACCTACCTGCCCGGCAATCAAACAATTGCTGCCAATCTTTGTCGACCCCGAAACACCTGTATGTGAAGCTATTACTGTATTGTCTCCAATTTCCACATTATGGGCTATCTGTACCAGATTATCGAGTTTCACCCCATTGCCGATGAGGGTCGATCCCATGGTTGCCCTGTCGACAGTAGTGTTGGCGCCAATTTCCACAAAATCGCCCAGCACTACATTCCCGATCTGCGGCACTTTCTCGTATTGCTGATCCGTTTGTACGGCAAAACCAAACCCATCGGCTCCGATTACAACTCCGGAATGCAGAATACAGGAGGCTCCAATCCGGCACCCGTGATACACCTTAACTCCCGGATATAATATGCTGTCGTCACCAACATGAACATTATCACCGAGGTACACCTGTGGGTATATTTTAACTCTGTTGCCCAGTACTACTCCCTCTCCCAGGTAACTGAATTCCCCAACATAGCAATCGATGCCCAAAGAAGCATCGGTGTGAATATATGCCCGTTCAGAGATCCCCTTTCTGTTCCCTTTCATCTGCTGGTAATAGCCCAACAGCCTGGCAAAGGAAGTGTAGGGATCATCCACTCTGATCAGGACTGGCAACACCGGTGTTTCAGGAACGAAATCCCTGGGAACCAATACAATGGTTGCCTGAGTAGTGTAAATATGCGGGAAATACCTGGGATTGGCAAGAAATGCCAGTGAACCCTTCTCAGCTGACTCAATCCCCGAAACCCTGTCAACCTCGGCCAGGGGATTTCCGTCGATGATTCCGGAAACCAACCCGGCAATCTGCTCTGCACTGAACTTCATAAAAGGTTACAATTGGAGGGCAAAGGTACAATTTAAACCAACATCCGGAAAACTCCCCACTAACCGTTTAACCCATTGTTTTTGTTGTTATTACACTAAATCTTTTGGAAAGCAGCAAAAATATTTAACCATCATAGTGGTTTCACCAGAAAGATTTAACTGTTCAGCGACTTCTGCAATATGGCTTACCGAACCATCTTTCATCTGGATCAGAATAGGGCCATCATCAGGAGAATAGGCACTGTTGGTGGTTGCATCCGTATATAAAAAATAGCCTGCTTCCTCCCTGTTCACAGCCAATCGTTGCATAATGTCTGTGGTTTTCTGTTCTGTAAAAGCCTCATCAAAAGGCTCTTTCTGCAAAACACATCTGAAGAGCGACCTTGACATTAACATGAAAGAGAGCGTGCTGAGCACCTTATCGCTGTGACCTGACCACACTTTTATGGAGGCAATCAGGTCGAAATCGTCAAGCCCCGCAAAACGGTCAAGGATCTCCCTTTCCGATCCGACGTTTCCGGCAGAATTCCGCTCAAGAAAAAAACCGAGGGAAGGGGTGGCAAACAGTTTTTCACCGCGGGCAACCAGAAATCTTGCCCGCCGCAATATCTGGATCAGCAGGCTGTCGGCTGCCAGCACAGTCTTATGATGATATACCTGCCAATACATCAGACGCCTTGCCAGGAGGTATTTTTCGATCGAATAGATTCCCTTTTCTTCAACTACGAGTTTGTCGTTGTGTACATTCAGCATTTTTATAATCCGCTCGGTACCGATCACCCCTTCCGAAACCCCTGTGAAAAAACTGTCGCGTTTCAGGTAATCGAGCCGGTCGGTATCGAGTTGACCTGACACCAGCTGATGCAGAAAAATCCGGGGATATCTCCCTTCGAATATAGCCAGAGCTGTATCAAGGGCACCACCATGCTGCCGGTT
>CAZJZF010000184.1:0-5505 GCA_964550385.1 uncultured Lentimicrobiaceae bacterium
AAAATCAATCTGTTCAAAACCCAGCCGAAAACGGGGGTTCTGGTTTTAAAATCTGGCCCAATCCTGTTGCCAATGGAACGCTCTATTTCGAAACCGAAAGTATTACCGAATTACCCATAACGTTAGAGATACGCAGTAGTCAGGGGTCGATGATAACTACCCGGAAAATATCGCAAAAAAGGGAGAACATCAACATTGACAACCTCCCTGCGGGATATTATTATGTTTCGATTCATTCAGTAGTAAAGTCACCAAGGACCACTACACTTATTATCCTCCCTTAAAAAACAACATGCCCGGTTCATCCTGATTCTTATCTGACAGCCTTGCAATCTTGGCTTGGTTAACTGCTTTCCATTTTAATAACAAATGGTTGTTTCACAACCATTACTGTCTTTTACCCTCACGAGATAGCTGCCTGGCCCGAGATTGCTGATGGTATAAGGTGAACCAGGACTGCTGTAGGGGTAACTGGATCCGTTGTTCAGCGAGTATTCATAGGGAGGTGTGCCCCCAGTGGTTGTAACCGTAATGGTTCCGTTGTTGGCACCAAAACAGGATACATCACTGGAAGTATAGGTACGGGCAGGTGCTGGAAAAACGGTCAGGGTGTAATTCTGAGATGCAGGAATACAGGGAGCACCTCCGGGATTATTGGTAGTAACGGTAATAACTACACTATTTCCAGCGTCACCGGCGCCAGGGCCATAGGAGAAACTGAAAGGCGTTTTGGTGCCACTGTTTACCGAAAGATTTCCGGTGCCATTGTGAGTAATGGAATAAGCTGTTGCCCCGCCTCCGAAGTTATTGCCGCTTACGGTAATGGGTGTTGTTCCGCAAGTGGATCCGGTAGCTGAACCCAAGGATAAAGTGGGTTTAACGCAAACCGTGGCAACATCGGAATTATTTCCGCTCTGAGGATCCGGTTCATTGGCAGAAATAGTGGCCGAATTCAGGTGGTTGCCGTTTTGCAGCACTATTGCCGTTATAGTCAGTGTAACCGGATTGTTGGCCGAAAGATTTCCGATGGTCCAGGTTGGAGCTGTCCAGGAAGTTCCTGGTTGGGGCGTAACACTTTGTACCAGATATCCGGATGGCATCACATCTGTAACCACGACCCCTGTGGCGGCAGCCGGACCCAGGTTTGTTGCCTCAAGGGTGAACGTTACTACAGATCCGGCATTGGGGTCGGGTACATCCACTGTTTTGACAATCCGCATATCGGCCTGATAAACCGGAGTTGGGGTGTTGGTGTCTTCATTATCCGATGGATCTGATTCAGCTTCATAGCCATCAATTGTGGCAGTATTGGCATATACCCCGGTTGGCAGTACGGTTGCATCGAGTATTAATGTTTCCGATCCACCCACACCAAGATTACCGATGATCCAGTCAGGATCAACCCAGCTCCCCACAGAAGGCGTTGCCCCTGCAAAGGTGTATCCGGATGGAAGAATATCAGTTACCGTTACACCGGTTGCCGGACAAGAGCCAAGGTTTTCTGCCAAAATGGTAAAGCTTACCACACTACCGACCGTTGGTGTTGGGTTGTTTGCGGTTTTGGATACAGAAAGGTTTACGACAGCCTGCTGTATGGTTACCAAAGACGTATCGTTACACCCACCATCAGAATATAAATAACTGTATACTCCGGCAGCACTGAAATTTTCAATGGTGGTTGTTGGACTGGAGGGGTTGGAAATATCTGAGGTTCCCGGATTTCCGGGAATTTCGGTCCAGGTTCCGGAGCCTGTTGCTGCCATAGTAACGCTCCCACCCGGAAAAGCTGAAACACAAAGGTTGCTTTGGTCGGAGCCTCCATTGGATTTAGCACTAACGGTAATCTCAACAACATCCGAACAACCTCCGCTGGTCCACCTGAACTGGTAAGTTCCCGGAGCCGTGAACGTTTGAATGATGGTGGTTGGATTTGTTGTCTGGCTGATCACTGCGCTGCCCGGGTTACCCGGCTCAGCGGTCCAGGTACCTGTACCGGTGGCTGCCATGGTTACCGAGCCGCCAGGAAGGGTGATGCAGGCAAGGTTCTGATCCGGACCGGCATCAACCGACCGGTTTACAATTATCATTGTATCCTTTCCGGAAACGCAACCCTCTTCTCCTGTGATTTCCCAGGTAAGGGCAACGCTGTCGCCGGGGGTAACTGTTACCGCAGAATTGTATAAAGAGGTGTTTGTAATGGCAGGTGTTCCGGCAAGGATAGCCCAGGCACCTGTTTCTCCCACAGTGCCAACCGGAACAGAAGCTGCAAGCGTAAAGCTGGTTAACCGGTTGCAATCGGATTGGTCGGGGCCTGCAAGGGCTTTGGTTACAGCCCGAACTGAGACATAATCATCGAGTGTACAGTTCCCCTTTGTGAATCTGTATTGGAAATTATAGACCCCGGGGCGGTAATTGGTTATTGTATAAGGTGTTATATTATAGGATGCAGAAGCAGATGTTGGGTTGGTAATGGTTCCTGCAAGCGATCCGGAAGGGGCACTATAGCGGGTCCACAGGGCTGTGGTACCAGGTGGAATTGCATTTCCATTAAGTTGAATAGAAAGGCCTGTTACCGCACAAAAATCGGCTCCAGCATCAGGGGGAGCTGGTAGTTCATCAATGGTAACATTCATGTTGTCGGTCGAAGTACCGCAGGTAGCATCCGTCACTGTCCATGTAAATGTGTAATTTCCAGACACAAGATTGCTGGCAGAATAGGTTGTATCGTTGCCCTGAATTGTAAAGGATACTGCAGGGCTTCCGGAAGGCTGGCTTGATACAGACCAGGAACCGGTACCACTTCCGGGGTTGGAGCTGCTGAGAATAACACTCGAAACATCACATACTGTCAGGTCGTTCTTTGCATTTGCTGCCGGCACAGAATTGATGAATACATCATCAAAGGTCGAGGGGCAAACGGATGATGGAACAGATACAGTCCATCGAACAGTTGTGGTTCCCGGATTGAGCACTGCATTCGATATCGGATTAGCCGGACTTGCAACGGTTGCAGGGGTATTGGTCATAACCGACCAGTAGCCTGTACCCTGAATCGGGGCTTCAGCTCTCAGGAGGATTTGGCCTAAACTCCCGAAGCACAGCGTCGTGTCGGGAGTTAAAATATTTGCCAGAGAAGGCCTTCTGTAGAAATTGATGATAACATCATCTGTATTATCAGGGCATGCGCCATTGCTTACGGTCCATCTGAAAATATACTGGCCGTCGGTAAGAACTGTTACAACAGGATTGTTAATCAGCGGGTTAAATACAGCGCCCACAGGACCGGAGATCTGTGACCAGGTCCCCGTTCCATTGGTCGGAGCCACTCCAGACAGCGTAAAGGTACTGCTGGTGATATCGGCACAGATATCCTGATCCGTTCCGGCATTGGCCGCCGAAAGAGAACCCGTATTGGAGAAATATACGGTATCCCGGGTTGAGGTACAGGAGGGTGCATCCAGAGTATATATGTATCCGTATACTCCATTCGGAGTTACGCCGGTTACTGTAGTGGAGCTGCTGGATGGGTTTGTAATGGTTCCTGGATCACCCGGATTTAGTTTGCTCCATGTACTTGTACCATAAGAGGGAGGGGTGCCCGAAAGGTTAAAAGTTGTCGTTCCGGCTGTAAGACACCCCCCTGTTCCAGCGTTGGCTTGTGCAGGACCCTGGTCATTGCCGGTGGTGATGGTTGCTTCGCCGTACTCAGAACCGCAAAGATTGGTTGCTGTATAGCGTATAACGTAGGATGAATTGGCGATCAGACCATCCAGTGTTGCCGACAGGTCGTTTTGAGAGACAAAAATGGCACCGGGTGGCCCACTGGTGATGCTCCACGTACCGGTACTTCCTGTAGAGCTGAGCATATTGGCAAGGTTCCCGGATGGATTGAGATCGGCCTGTAAACTTACCGGGCTGCCGTAACAAACGCTCAAATTAGGACCTGCGCTTACTGGTGACGGGGCGATATTGCTGGCTCTTACGGTTACGGTGTCCTGTCTGGCAGGACAATCATCGCCGCTTTTTATCCTCCAGATAAACTTATACGTGCCAGGGATCAGTGAACTGACCTGAGAGCTCTTGTCAAAAGCGTTTGCAATGGTTGCTGTATTTGGGCCACTAAGTTGTTCCCAAACACCTTGTCCGTAGTAGGGTGAGGTTACTATTGGGTCGTTCCCTGCAAGAAAGGTTTGTGTGAGCCCACAGGCAAGGTTCTGATCGGTACCCGCATTGGACGTAGTTGGATTGTGGGTGATATTGAATGTAAAATCCTGATTAAACTCTGATTGGCAGTAACTGTTGATCCAGGTGATATAACCTTGATATACGCCCGGAACATAGGGTTGATGACAATACATTCCTATAGCTGAAGATACTCCTCCTGACCATGAGAAGGTAAAGAAGAACCCTGGTCCTGCACAATCACTTACATGCGAAACATGTGTGCCCTCGCTGTAATTATTTAAACTTACTGTTTGGGATTTGGTAAACCCAATAGTAGCAGGAGAACCCTGAGGTTTGCTATTCAGGGCAAATCCTTTGATATACCAGCCACCTCCCACCGGGAATCCGTTATAAATGGCATTACCCATAGGCATTGCACGCAAGGTCGGGGAGCAGGTGCCGGCACCCCCTCCGACATAAATTGGCTGTGCGCATGGAGTGGTAAGATTGATCGGGGGTTTTGAAAGCATTGGAATATAGCGAATCAGCAGACTCGATGTGCTGCTGCATCCGAGGGATCCGGTGATCACCCACGATAACGTATACGGTGCACCGGCCTGCGTAATGCCAGACACCGTGGCTGTGGGATCATGAATATCGGAAAAAGTGAGAGAATTTCCTCCGGCAGTTTGAATCCAGGTACCTGTTTCGCCTACCCCCGGGTTGTTGGCACTGAGCTGCAGGGAAGAGGGCAGGGTAGAGCAAAAAGCCGTTTGAATACCGCCTGCATTGGCATTGGAGGAGGTAACCGCATAACTCGCACCCAGAACCACTGAAAAACTAACATCTTTAAAACCGGTAATGCAGGCACCCGTTACTGTATATCTGAAAGTGTATGCTCCTGAAGGGAGACTGGCAAGGGTAACATCTCTCGTGCCCACCGGGCTGAAACTGTAGCCCGCCGGGCCACTGATGAGGCTCCACTCCGGTGTGCTCAAGCCATGGCAACTGCCATACAGATAAACATTGGTGGTTGTATTTCCGCACCCGGGAACCACCACATTGGCATTCACCGGATCGTTATACATAGCAACATTCACTGTAACGTTTGCAGAAGTGGAAGTTTGCGAATTCGGGCACTGCAGATCGGGGGGAGTTGTGCTCGTCAGAGTCCATCTGAGTGTATAGGAATTTGTATTGGCAGGGCATGACCAATAGGGATTTCCATTATACATCTGAGTGGGAATAAACTGGGTTGTAGGGTCGTTGGCATTGATGAAATAGCCTGTGCCACCTCCCACCACACTCCAGGTGCCAATAAACCCCCCTGGCGCAGGTGTT
>CAZJZF010000185.1:0-5479 GCA_964550385.1 uncultured Lentimicrobiaceae bacterium
AAAAGGTGATCGTTTCCACCAATGCCTTCGGCATGGGGATCGACAAAGCGGATGTACGTTTTGTGGTGCACCTGGACCTTCCCGATACCCTCGAAGCTTATTTTCAGGAAGCAGGTCGTGCAGGACGGGATGAAAAACAGGCCTGGGCCGTGGTGCTTTTCGAAAAAGCGGACGTTGATGAATTGCGAACCTTCACGGAGCAGTCGTTTCCACCTTTGGAAACCATCCGTAAAGTGTATTCATCGCTCGGGAACTACCTCAATCTGGCCGTGGGCAGCGGAAAAGATCAAAGTTTCGATTTCGATATCCAGCAGTTCTGCGCGAATTACAAGTTACAGGCGATTATAGTATTCAACGCCCTGCGACTGCTCGAAAAAGAAGGTTATCTCTCTCTGTCCGACGCCATGCACAGACCCTCGTCGGTATTCGTCAGGATGAATAAAGATGAGCTCTACCGTTTCCAGGTCGGCCATAAAAACCTTGATCCGTTTATAAAACTTTTACTGCGGTCCTATTCGGGTATTTTCAATGGATTTGTAAAAATCAGCGAAAAGGAACTGTCACGCAGAGCAGTCATCCGTGAGGATGATTGCGTGAAACTCCTCAGGCAACTGCACCAGCTGGAGGTCATCCACTATGTTCCGGCTTCCGATCAGCCAAGACTCACCTGGACGATGGAAAGGATGGATGAAAAGCATGTTTATCTGTCACCTCAGGTCTACAGAGACCGCAAGGCTTCGGCCATCGAGCGGATGGAATCAGTGGTGGCTTACGTGAACTCAAACGCCAAATGCAGAAGTCAGCAGTTGTTAACCTACTTCGGCGAACAGGACGGACCACGCTGCGGGAACTGTGATGTGTGTAAGAAGAGAAATGAGGTTTCTCTGTCAGAAGTGGAGTTTGACCGCATTCTGGAACAGCTGAAACCCCTCCTGAAAGAACACGCGCTCTCCCTGGGCGATATCATAAGCCAGATCAGGGGATTTCCCGATAAAAAAGTCCTCGATGTCCTCAACTGGATGATCGACAACGACAAGATCATTCTGGACCGGGAAGGGCATTACTACTGGAGAAAACACTGAGCGGGGGATAGAGTGATGAAGTGAGAAAGCGTCGAAAGTCCGTAAGGTCGAAAGTCATAAGGTCGAAAGTCCGTAAAGTCGAAAGTCCGTAAGGTCGAAAGTCATAAGGTCGAAAGTCATATCCGATATCTGATATCCGATATCCGATATCCGATATCATAATATCAACAATGCTCAGGTTCACCCCGATACTCCGATACTCCGATACTCCGATACTCTAACTCACCAGACCGCCCCCAATATCCAATATCCAATATCCAATATCATAATATCATAATATCATTCACCCGACACCGACACCCCGACACCCCGATACTCCGTTACTCTACGTCAATAAGACGCCCAAATTAAAAAGTCGAAAAGTCGTAAACTCTGCTTGATCAGGTGCACCCAAATTTAAAATTTCAAATTTACAATTTCAAATTTACAATATGCAACATGCTGGTATCCAATATCTTTAAACGAACTCCGATACTCCGATACTCTAACTCACCAGACCGCCCCCAATATCCAATATCATAATATCATTCATCCGACGCCGACACTCCGGCACCCCGATACTCCGATACTCTAACTCACCAGACCGCCCCCAATATCCAATATCCAATATCCAATTTCATATCACTGTCCGATGAAAGTGAGTCTGCCTGATTTTCGGATTTCCGACTTTGTTAAAAAACCACTTACTTTTCGTCTGCTGATTTTAATAAACCCGTATATTTGCTAATCAATATCATTTTCTATGAAAAAGACATTACTCCTCATTACAGCTTTGCTTTTAACACAACTCCTTTATTCTCAAAGCATTGAGCGATATGTGATTGGCGCCGCAGGAGGCAGCTATAACGACGGCACTACTTACCTGGACTATACCGCCGGTGAGGTGATGGTAACTACCCTGAACAATGTTTCCAATTTTCTGACCCAGGGATTCCAGCAACCCTTCACGAACAGCACAGTGGCGGTTGAGGAAGTGACGGAACAGGCCACTCTGTTCAGCATTTTCCCGAATCCGGTGGTGAGCGACCTGACTCTGACGTATTCCGGCGAGGAAGCCACAAGCATCAGGATGAGTCTGATGAATGCGTTGGGACAGCTTTTGTCCGACCGCACCGTGGAGATCGTCCCGGGAGAAAACATTCTCATCGACTTCTCCGCCTACGCTACAGGAAATTACTATCTGAGGTTACAGGGCAACGGATCCGCTACCCGGACCTTTCGCCTGATTCGCATGAATCAGTAAGCTTGTTGATCACCGATCATCTGACGGAATTCTTCCTCACTGATGATCCTGACCCCAAGCTTTTCCGCTTTTTTGAGTTTCTCAGGTCCCATCTTATCCCCCGCCAGCAGGTAATCCGTTTTTGATGAAACGCTGCCGCTGTTCTTACCGCCATGCGACTCTATCATTTGCCTGATCGCCTCGCGGGAAACCGTAAATACCCCGCTCACCACAAAACTCAAACCCTCAAGGACTGAAGAGAGCTTATCCTGCGTCTCTTCTTTCATGGCGAATTGCAGTCCTTTCGCCCTGAGGCGACGGATAATTTCCAGATTGGCCGGCCTCCTAAAATACTCCTGCACGCTCTGCGCAATGCGCTCACCGATCTCTTCCACTTCTGTGAATTCCGGCAAAGTTGCAGCCATCAGGCGGTCGATATCGCCGAAATGCCTGGCCAGTTTCTTCGCCACAGTTTCACCCACATATCGTATTCCAAGGGCAAAAAGCACCCTGTCGAAAGGCACAGCAAGGCTCTTTTCTATGCCCTGCAGTATGTTATCAACCGTCTTCTCCCTGAAACGCACCACACGTGATTTTCCGTCATCAGTCAGATATTCCTTTTCCAGTCCCAGCAGGTGCTGTGCTTCCAGTTCGTAAAGATCGGCCACACTCCTTACGATGCCGCGTTCATAAAGCAATTCGGTTTTGCCCTCCCCGAGGCTGTCGATATTCATTGCCTTGCGGCTGATGAAATGCTCAATCCTGCCCCTGATCTGGGGGGGGCATCCATCCTCGTCCGGACAATAATGCGCCGCCTCACCTTCGCGTCGGATCAAGGCAGTACCGCACTCCGGGCAGTGCGTGATATAGTGCACCGGAATGGCAGCCGGGTCCCTCTCCTCCTCCACAACCCCGACAATTTTCGGGATGATCTCTCCTCCTTTTTCCACCAGCACCATGTCGCCCGTATGAAGACCCAGTTTCTCAATAATATCGGCATTGTGCAGCGACGCCCTTTTCACCGTGGTGCCGGCCAGTTGCACCGGGTGCAGATTAGCTACCGGTGTTACAGCACCGGTGCGGCCCACCTGAAAGTCGACCCCCAGCAGCCTCGTACGGGCCTGACGCGCAGGAAACTTATACGCAATAGCCCAGCGTGGGGATTTGGCCGTAAAACCCAATTGCTTCTGAAGCGACAAGCCGTTGAGTTTAATCACGACCCCGTCGATATCGTAAGGCAGGGTGTCACGCCCTTCATCCCAGCTGCGGATGAAGGCAAAAACCTCATCCATACTGATACAACGTGCCAGATAGGGTGGCACATTGAAACCCCATTCCCGCGCTGCTTCCAGTGCTTCGTAATGCGTCAGGAAATGCGGGTGTTCTCCGGGAATGTAATACAACAGGCACTCCAGGGGGCGTTGTGCCACTTCTGCCGAGTCCTGCATTTTGATGCTTCCGGCCGCGGCATTCCGCGGATTGGCAAAGGGTGCTTCACCGCACTCCTCTCTCTCACGGTTCAGTTGTTCGAATCCCTGCCTGGGCATGACGATCTCCCCCCGGATCTCAAATTCCTGCGGATAGCCGCTGCCTTTCAGCCGCAAAGGGACAGATCGTATGGTCCTGATGTTGGCGGTCACCTCATCCCCCTGCTCACCGTCGCCCCGTGTGAGGGCCTGCACAAGCAGACCATCCCTGTATGTCAGCGCGATGGCCACGCCATCATATTTCAGCTCGCACACATACTCAGCCTTATCTCCGGTGAGCCCTTTACGCACACGCTGGTCGAAATCCAGAAGCTCTCCTTCTGAATAGGTATTTCCAAGCGACAGCATGGGATAGCGGTGCTTCACCTGTTGAAAACTTTTGGTAATACTGCCACCCACCCGCTGTGTCGGGGAATCTGCTGTGGCGTATTGAGGATGATCCCGTTCCAAAGTCTGTAATTCACGCATCAGCGCATCATATTCAAAATCGCTGATCTCCGGCTCCGCCTTGTCATAGTAAAGGTGATCGTGATGAAGGATCTGTTCCTTCAGGCTAAGTATCCTTTTCTGAATCTCTTCACTCATGTGCGATCAGAGGTATTACGTACATTACATGCTCTGGTACTCCTGGCAGACTGAGGCGGCTGCTTATCAATTCACCAGTGACAAAGATAATAAACAAGGAAGATCATCAGTAAGGAAATTCAGAGGGCGATTGCTCCGGTCACTCAAAAATGGATATTGGATATTGGATACTGGCCTCGGCCTTATGAGATATTGTATCGGAGTATGGGAGTGTCGGGGTATCGGGGAAATAGATCACATCTCGTGACGTAAAAGAAACTATGCATAATTTTACCATCAAAACAAGCATTATGGAAGCCAGGTCAAAACGCAGTGAAATAATCATCCCCGATGAAAGGATCATAAATTAAATCTATCTTAGCAGGGGGCAGAGAGTAATGCTTGACATGGATTTAGCAGAACCTTACGGGGTTGAAACCAAGCAGCTTAAAAGAGCTGTAAGAAGAAACATAAAGAACTTTCCGTCTGATTTTATGTTCGAATTAAGCAAAGAAGAGCTTCAAAATTGGAGGAGCCAATTTGCCACCTCCAATCGTGAAAAAATGGGCTTACGTGTTCCTCCTTTTGCTTTTACAGATTATGGAGTTTTAATGCTTTCAAGTGTTTTAAGCAGCGAACCCTTCTTCAAAGCAAATAATTATCTGGGTTCAATCTGGTGGCTATCGACTCAGATACCTCTCCGAGTAATTACAAAATAAGCGAATTATGAAATTATTACCTTTTATAGCTGCATTAGTTGAACCCCCTAAATAAGAATCCTTGGAATTATGAAAAAATTTCTTACAATTATAACAGCAACATTTTTTGCACTGCATTTATCTGCTGGAGCACAGAATAAGTATAATAATGTCCTTTACAGAGATAGTGTATGTGTTGATTCGGTTGTAGTATTGAATAAAACTTTACGGACAAAAATGGAGAGGTTTTATGAGCGAAATGTTAAACAGATTGATTCCAATTCGTATTTTCTTATTGAGATGATTCGTTATCAAAAAACAAAGTATCCGTCAATGTTGCTTACCATCTACTTAGGCTGTGAAATGGAAAATGATTTGCAGTTTCCAAAACCAAATCAGGCATGCTACTTTAGAATACACGATAAG
>CAZJZF010000186.1:0-2997 GCA_964550385.1 uncultured Lentimicrobiaceae bacterium
ACAATGATTAATTATTAATTAGAAATTAGAAATCAATCCTCAACATTCGTGCATTAGTGGCAGAAGAATATAACACTGATGACACTGGTTTTTTATGATTTACACTGATTTTTTACCACATAGTTTTACCGTTAAAAAACTACAGAATCTCAAAAAATTTTTATTTTTGTTCCAGAGCTGTCAGAGATGATGCCGCGCATGTGTCACAAGATGACATTTGGCACTCAATGACAGCTCTTCTTTTCTTAAGATTGCTTCGAGAGATTGGTGCATGGGTTGAAATGTCCTGGTACCGTCTTGGTGTTAGGCTTAATGGCAATATTGTTACCTCGATAGCTGCATATTTTTCCTGATTGTCTTTGTCTACCTGTGCATTATATTCAGTCTGATTCTTGAGCATGCCGTAGATAACCCTAAGTAGTTTATGCATGATGATGCCTTTTACCACCTTGGGTTTCTTACCGGTTGCCAGGTACTTTTGATACAGATTTCTGAAGTAAGGGTCGTGTAGTATTACATTATTGGCAGCCACAAAGAGCAATGCCCTCATGTGTTTACTGCCCTGTTTGCTCATTCTCACACCCCATTTCCCATCACCGCTTTGCTTATACACCGGATGAACACCAAAGAATGCTGCAAGTTGATTTGTGTCTTTAAACCTGAAAATATCTCCCAGAAAAAGCACAACAGATACAGCGGTCCAGTCACCAATCCCCCTGATGGTTTTTAAAAGCAACACAGAGTCATTCTTATAGCTATCAATCAGCATTTGCTTCAATGAATCAATTCTTCGCTCATGGTGTAATATGGTTTCTGCCAGATCTTTGATCATTATCTCATCGATGGGCAAAGACTGTTTAGCCACACTATTTTTTGCGAGTTCCTTGATTTCCATTGCTTTTTTATCTGTAATACCCCTAATGGCATCCAGTCGTTCAATGGAAGCTTTTCTCACATTACTGGCAGTAGGGTATTTACACAGCATGCGCAGCATCCAGCCAGGGACTCCGTTTTTGCAAAAAGAGAATGATTCAGGAAAGTTCTGATACAGAAGCTTCTCCATCTGATTGTATCTGGCCGCTTGATGGCTGCAAGGATAAACCGAAAGAACTGTTGCATAGAGGATTCCGAGGGATCCCGGTATGTGCTGTTTGTCCAGTTCTCCTTGTATTGCTGATGGTTATTGGCAACATATTCCGCAATACCTTCAGCACTAACCCCATCATTTATGGTTCTTTTCAGATGGCTGGCGATTTGATGTTTTACTGCTTTAGGATTCAGCTTATAGACTTCAACCGCTTCGGTTTTAGCCATCTTTTTTAGCATTTCTACCCAGTTTTGTTCGTACCCCCCGGTATTCTCAATGCCACAGATCAGCGTTTTACCATCCCTGGTATACTTGCTGAATAGGTTCTGTAGGATCTGATGCCCCGGTAGATTGTCGTCAAGTTGAAATCCCTTTTCTAACATCTGTTTGTGTTCGTCCATCAGATGGAAGTCAGCATAGCCTTTGCTGACATCAATCCCTAAGAAAAAGCGCTCGATTGTTCTCATAACACATTCATTTAGTTAATACTACATTCAAAAAATGTCAAGCAAAATACTATCTTATTCTAATGCAGTATCTATGTACTAAGTTTTACCACGTATTAGCTTGACAACAGGGGGACTCTATGTGACAGCATCAAGGTGCTTATGAGCAATCCCCCTCTGTTGCAAGCTACATAAAAGTCCTTTTCGAAAGAAAAAACAAACATATAAGGATCATAGGAACATAGGTTTTTCTATGTGCCTGGTCTCCGATGTTACTATGAGTTTCCTCTGCGAACTCTGCGTTATCTCAGCGAACTCTGCGCGAAAAAAAAGCTAAAGGCTAAAGTAAAAAGCACAAAAGATCTGCGAACATCAGCAGGACTTGTGCTGAGCTGTTCCCTGAGCGTAGCCGAAGGGCAGCCGAAGCATCTGCGGGCTATAAAAAAGTTTACAGATAAGAAATACTTGCAGTATATACAAATTTGATATACCTTTGTGGAATCAATTCCGCAACATGAAAACAGTATCATTAAAAATCGACGAATCCATCTTTGGGGAGACGGAAAAAATCCTTGCCCTGATGAAGAAACCGAGAAACCGGTATATCAACGAAGCCATTGAGTATTACAATAAGCTTCACAAGAGGATGATCCTCGAGAAAAAATTCCGGAAAGAGTCTGATCTGGTAAAAGCAGATTCCCTTACTGTACTTAAGGAATTTGAGGACCTTGAATATGCCGGCTAAACAATACGAAATCTGGATCGCAGATTTGAACCCTCAAATCGGAACCGAACCGGGAAAAACCCGACCGGTTCTGGTGGTTCAGACCAATATGCTGAACAAAATACCCCATCCCTCAACCATCATTTGCCCCATCACAACCCATGTGAAGAAGGAAGCTGAGATATTGCGTATTCATATCAGGAAGGGGACTGCGAATATGCTTGAAAACTGCGATATCATGATGGACCAGCTGAGAGCCATTGACAATAACCGCTTGATGAAGAAGGTGGGAGACCTGCCGGCAGTTTTAGCCGAAAAAGTAAGGGAAAACATCAAACTGATTCTCGAGCTGGACTGATGAATAGCACACTGATTATTCGGATTTAAGTACTGATTTACACTGATTTAACAACCCTGGTGTAACAAACACCGTGTTTCTCCATGCCCTCTGTGTCTCCATGGTAAATATAAACCTCTGAACTACAATAAAATAATAAAACAAAGTTATTTCGGAAACCCGCATTTGCTATTAAAATAATAAAATCGGGGGCAGGATAAATCCCCTAAAGCTTCATCACTTTCCCCATAAAGAGCCCCCTGCCCGGAACCTCAATCCGAAGAAGATACATCCCTTTCGGAAGGTTCGACAGGGAGATGGTACCGCCGGAACAGAGCAACCCGCAGGTTACCACATTTCCCTGCAAGTTCAGAATCTGAAAGGAACAGGATTGGATGTTCTC
>CAZJZF010000186.1:3007-5477 GCA_964550385.1 uncultured Lentimicrobiaceae bacterium
ACCACACTGATCTGCTCCGTTGCCGGATTCGGAAACACAGTTACCGCCTCAAGGGTGCCAGCCCGATCGATATGTACCGTATTCAGCGCCAGTGCAATGGCATCGGTAAGGGTAACTTTCCCCATCCCCCAACTAGTGCTGCCCGGCCAGGTGATCACACCGGTTTTGGAATCCTGCCGGGCGGTGTTCTTCAGAATTTGCTTCACCTGGCTGGCCGAAAGATTGGGGTTGGCTTCGAGGAGCAGGGCTGCTGCCCCTGCCACTGCCGGCGACGACATGGAAGTGCCCGAGAAGGCCGCAAAGTGGTAGGTGCGTCCATTGTGCTGCACCTGTGCGGTAGAGGTGTATTGGGCTGTGGTATAGGAATTTATAGAAGAGATTACATTCGATCCCGGGGCAGAAAGATCGGGCTTCATCCGTTCATCGTAGGTGGGCCCGATGCTCGAAAACCCGGCCTTGGCACCCGGAAGCACGGTTCCGCCGGTAAGCACCGTTTCCGACTGGTGGGCGGCCACGGTAATCACCCCTTCGGTGCAGGCAGGCTCCCCCAGCGAGTATTGCGAGTCGCCTGCAACACCTCCGCTTCCGAACGCATAAAAGGGCTGTCCCCAGTTCCCCACGCCGTTGCTCAGTTCCACCACATTCCAGTAATGCACCCTGCCGGTTGGGGCAAACGAGCATAGCACCACCCGCAGGGCGCTGCTCCGGTTTTTAACGCGTAACTGCATGGTAGGCCTCAGGTTCAGCGGATGGGCATCGTCGATGGTGAAATTGTAAAATACAGTGTCGGTGCCAATCACCATTATGGAATCGAAATAGCCGGGATTTGTCTGCGTTTGAAACACCGACGAAGCATCCAGTAGTGTACCTGCGGCATTGTACACCTCCAGCCGCAAGCCAAAGGGTTTGGCAGGCTCGCCCCACATCGAGATGCATTGTCCCCACATGGCCGGGTGCAGCGAATAGCCGTAAAAAATGATGCGGGAGCGGATGGTGTCGTTGTTGTAATCCTTTTTGATGTGCAGGTTTACATCGCCATTGTTGCCCGCGGAAGTAACGAACACTACTCCCTGGCTGCTCAGGATATCGATGGCCTGACTCAACAGCGAGGTACCGTCCATGGTCCCCATGTAATACAGGCCCCAGCTCGTATTCACCACCAGCCGTTTCCCGTCGGCATCGGCAATGGCTTTCATCCAGTTGAAGGCATCGATGGCCGAGCCGGCGTCCAGCTGCTGGGAAGCAAACAGGTATTGCGATTCGAAAGCAACCCCCCGGTATTTGGTGCCGGCGCCACTGCCCGCTGCGATACCGGCCACATGGCTGCCGTGGGTGGCATAGTCGTAATAGGTGCCTGCGGTGTCGCACAGGGCTGCTGCCAGTGCTGACGGGCTAGTGTATTCCACCCCATAGCCCATTCCCGACGGAGGAGTTCCCACCATCTTAAACTGGTCCCAGGCAGCACGTATCCTGCTGGTTGTAAGGGTAGTGTCCATAAACATCGGATGACCGTAATCGAAACCCCAGTCGCTGATGCCGATGAGAACTCCTTTGCCGGTGTACCCCTGGGGCAGGTCGATGCCCGCCCATACGCTGTCGGCCCGCACATCGGCGGTGAGCTTATTGAGTTGGGGTTGAATTCTGGCTACAACTTCAATGTACTGTACATGTGCGATTTGCAACTCCGGGCTTACCTTATGCAGGGGTATTTTAAGGGTAGCGATATTCCCCACCCTTGATCCCAAATAACCGTATCCGGCCAAATCCCGGGCAGAGAATTCGGGATCCACTTTGGCAATGGCGGAAAGGCAATACTCCCCATTAACCCTGTATACAGGCTGATTGCCAAGGTTTTCCGAGATCCATTCAGCGTTAGGGGTAATCCCTTTCACCGCCTCTGCAACCCGCTGGAACTGATACCGGGTTTCGGAGCTCAGGAGGGTTTGAGCGGAGAGATTGGATGCAACAGCCAAATAAATCACCATCAACACAATGCACTTTTTCATGGAATCAGATTAGGGTGGTAAAAGTACGGTTTTAATGGCACTCATGAAACCGGATATCACTCCGCTTTCTTAGCTCTTTTCAAGAAATAATAAAGCATTCGGAAACATTAATTCGTGCATCCGTGGCTGAATCAATAGAGCACTGATGACACTGATTTATATGATTTACACTGATTTTTTTTACCACAATAGGATCATAGATAACATAGGAACATAGCATTTCTACGTGTGTCTATTCTCTCGCATTCTCTGCGTTTCCTCTGCGGCCTCTGCGCGAAAAAAGGCTAAAGGCTAAAGGCTTTAGTAAAAAGTATAAATGATCAGCGGAAATCAGCGGGACTTGTGCTGAGCTGTTCCCTGAGCGTAGCCGAAGGGCAGCCGAAGCATCCGCGGGCAAAAAAAATAGAACAGTAGAGTAGAGCGGGGGGAGTGAGGCTCCCCCCTGCCCCCTCATCAAACCGTAC
>CAZJZF010000187.1:0-3634 GCA_964550385.1 uncultured Lentimicrobiaceae bacterium
GCTGAATGCTGAGCCTGGCAACCGGTTCGTTATAGGATACTCTGCCTCTGCCTCTTCTGTATTTGTTTCCATGACCCCTGAGGATCACAAAATGGTTCTGGGCTGGAAACCCGATACCCCCTGGGAAAACTACCTTTATACTATATACCGCCAAAACCCGGTAACCCTGATGTACGATTCCATTGCCTCCACTACAGAGCTTACCTATACAGACTCGGGCCTTGCTAACGGCACTTTATATTGCTATTTCGTAAAGAGTACCGGCACCTATGGCGCATCCAATATTACCGATCCGCTCTTCAATAATTCTCAGATTGTTTGTGGTGTACCCTATGACAATGTAGGTCCATGCCCACCCGACTTTATTGTGGAAACCGATTGCCTTGAAAACACTATACGCTGGGGAAGACCCCCGACCGGGTGTGGCGGAGATATTGCCGGATATGAAGTATGGTATGCTCCTTTCCCCGATGCAGATTTTAGTCTGGTGTATACTACCTTCTCACCTGATGACACGCTGTTTGTACATGCCATGCAACCTGCAACCGTGGTAGGGTGTTACAAAATAAGAGGAGTGGATTCTGTAGGTAATATCGGCACCTTCTCTGAAACTTACTGTATGGACAGCGACAGCTGTATCATCTACAAAATTCCCAATGTATTTACCCCGAATGCCGATGGGTTTAACGACCAACTGATCCCTTTCCCCTATGCCTCTGTGGAAAAAATCAGGTTGCGTATCATCAACCGATGGGGAATGGAGGTATTTCAGACCGAAAATCCTGATATTCAATGGGATGGAAAAGACCAAACAACAGGAACACTTGTGTCTCCGGGGGTTTATTATTATGTGTGTGAAGTGTGGTTTATCGCTCTTAAGGGCACAAAATCCATTACCCTTAACGGTGTTGTGCACGTGATGTACTGATGTTTTAGGGGAAATTGGTATCTTGCACCCCTAAATCAAACACCACAACCCATGTTTACCGGAATCGTTGAAAGAACCGCACGCGTAGCAGAAATCTTACGTGATAAAGGGAATATACATTTCACCCTTGTAACTGAAATTGTACCAGAACTGAAGGTTGACCAGAGCATGTCGCACGACGGCGTTTGTTTAACTATTGTAAAGGTGATGCCAGAAGATAACACTTATGTTGTAACCGCTATAGATGAGACCCTGCGAAAGACCAACCTGGGTACCTGGGTGGCAGGCACGGAGGTAAACCTGGAAAGGAGCATGCAGATGGGGGAACGCTTCGACGGGCACATTGTACAAGGGCATGTTGACCAAACCGCAATATGCACGATGGTAGAGGAGACTGACGGAAGCTGGAAGTTCACTTTCCGGTACGATCCGGGTGCGGGCAATATCACCGTAGAAAAGGGCTCCATTTCCGTTAATGGGGTTAGCCTTACTGTGGTTGATTCCAAGCCTGATCACTTCTCGGTTGCCATTATCCCATACACCTATCAGGTAACCAATTTCCATAATTTCAGGGAGGGGACCGTGGTGAACATTGAATTCGACGTTTTTGGAAAGTATGTGGCCAGACTGCTGGAGCAATATATGGAAGCCCGGAAATAAGCCGATTTGCAAAACTAACTTGTATGAACCTGATTCTGGCTCCCCTGCAGGGTGTAACCGGTTATGCATTCCGGAATTGCTGGAGCAGGTTTTTCAGCGGACTGGATGAGGCCGTAACCCCTTTTATTCCGGCCATAACAGGCAACAGGGTGAAGCCGTTACATATCCGGGATGTACTACCGGAAAACAATACCCATAGCCTGAGAATTATCCCGCAGGTGCTGGCAAATCAGGCTGGAGGCCTGCAATTGCTTGCTCAGCACTTTGCCTCGCTGGGGTACACGGAAATGAACTGGAATCTTGGTTGCCCCTCTGCGATAGTAACCAGAAGGAGAAGAGGTTGCGGGCTGATGCCCTTTCCGGATGAGGTGGATAAGATCCTGAATAAATTGATGCCGGATCTTCCGCTGGATCTTTCCGTTAAACTCCGTCTGGGAATGCGCAGCAAGCATGAAATTTCGGCAATGCTTAAGGTGCTGAACCGGTATCCGCTGAGCCGAATCATCCTGCATCCACGGTTGGGTACGCAGATGTATGAAGGTACTCCCGACCTTGATAGCTTTGCACTGGCATGGGAATTATCGGCCCATCCCGTTGTGTATAATGGAGACATATTAATACCGGAAGACATTTTGGTGCTGCAGAGGAAATTTCCAAAGGAAGACCAATGGATGATCGGCCGGGGCGTGCTTAAAAACCCATTCCTTCCGGAAATGATCTGCGGTAAGCAACCGGTGAATCCGGAGGAATCCAACCTTCGGATTATTGCATTTTATGCCGACCTTGAAAGAAGCCTGAAGGCACAGGGAATAACAGACCAAAGACTTTGCTCCAGACTTAAGGAGTATTGGTTCTATTTTTCCCATTGGTTTGCAGAACCGGAAAAGGTCTGGCATGCAGTGAGCAGAAGCAACGATCTGATTTCACTGCAGCAGGTGACTGAGTCACTGTTTTCAAAGGGTATTGACGTTATAAAAATCACTCGCCAATGACCCATATCGAAGAAGGGCGATTCGCATAAGAATCTGCCACAGAAATACGTTATTTTTGCAACATCAAGATACTAAAATGACCCATTCAAGATACAAACTCCGTTTAACCACGCTCCTTGCTGTATTGCTGATAAGCATGGTATGTATAGCCGGGTGCAGTTCGCCCAACAAAACCCGCCGGGTGATCAGAAAAAAATGTGATTGTCCGAAATGGGTCGAGGTTGAACAACCCAATATGCCCGTTACAAATGGCTGATGCAGTTTCTGTGCTGGAGTCACTGCTGCCGGATGGATCCGTTCCTTTTGTACTCCCGATGATTCAGAATGAGAGATTGACTCTGAAACTCACGAATCGGAAGGGGCAGCGCCTGGGTGCATACCAGAGGGATCTTACCGGAAACCAGGTAATTCTTCTGAACACCCGCCAGGATCCTTATTCGTTGCTGATCACCCTTTTACATGAAATTGCTCATATGCAGGTGCGGTTGGCACACAGGAAAAAGGTGCAGCCTCATGGTCCCGAATGGAAACAGGCCTTTAGCAGATTGCTGGAACAGGCAAGCGGATTGACCTGCCTGCCGGATGACATCAGGGCATTGATGATGAATATGGCAAAGTCCCCGAAAAGTCGTCAGTTTTCCCATGTTACCGCTGGCCAGGTGCTGCTCAGGTACAGCAGCGATCCCAGACACGAAATACTGCTGTGTGATCTCCCGGAGGGCTCCTTTTTTAAAACTCCTGATGGAAAAACTTACATTAAGGGTGAGCGAATCCGCACACGGTACAAATGCAGGAAGGAAGGCACCCAGTCATGGTGGCTCATTGGAGGAGCAGTCCCGGTGCAGAAGGTTGCATAATGGGCTTTCGAAGAAAGCTTTCATTGCTCACCATCATTCTTTAAGTCTGACAATCATACCATTTCTTTCGGAATTGAAGAATATTAATGATACTTTTGTGGCATTAAAAACCCATCGAAAGCGATCAAGCTGATGAATAAACACAACTATTGTATTATTATGGCAGGGGGTGTAGGAGTTAGGTTCTGGCCTCTCAG
>CAZJZF010000187.1:3734-5441 GCA_964550385.1 uncultured Lentimicrobiaceae bacterium
ACAACTATTGTATTATTATGGCAGGGGGTGTAGGAGTTAGGTTCTGGCCTCTCAGTACCACCGCCCAGCCCAAACAGTTTATAGACATCCTTGGAACAGGTCAGACCCTGATCCAGATGACCTACAACCGGTTCAGGAAAATCATCCCTGCAGAGAACATCTATGTTGTTACCAATATGCAATACCTGGATCTTGTAATCAAGCAACTTCCGGAAATTTCAGAAGAACAGGTTCTTTGCGAGCCGGCACGCAGAAATACGGCCCCCTGTATTGCTTATGCCAGTTACAAGATTTATCAGCGCGACCCTGAAGCCAACTTTGTAGTAGCCCCAAGTGACCACATTATCCTTCAGGAAGAGAATTTCCTCTCTGTGATCAGCAAGGCACTTGAGGCATCTGAAAAGACTTCATACCTGTTTACTTTAGGGATACAGCCCAACCGGCCCGATACAGGATATGGGTATATCCAGTTCAAGGAGGAGCAGGTTTTTGAAGAGATACCTGAAATACACAGGGTGAAAACCTTTACAGAGAAGCCCATACTGGAAATGGCAGAATCTTTCCTCAGGAGCGGTGACTTTTTGTGGAACTCCGGAATTTTCATCTGGAAAGCACATTCGATCATTGATGCATTCGACAGGCATCTGCCTGACATTTCTGCATTATTCCGGGAAGGCATCACCGTATACAACACTACCGATGAACCCGAATTTATCAGGGAGGCATACGGAGTTTGTACCAACATCTCCATCGACTACGGAGTGATGGAAAAAGCTGACAATGTGCTGGTATACATGGCTGATTTCGGGTGGTCCGACCTGGGAACCTGGGGCTCCCTGTACGAACAATTACCCCGGAACGATCATCAGAATGCCATTGTTTCTTCGAATGTAATGATGTATGATTCAAGCAATTGCATTGTAAACTTACCAAAAGATAAATTGGCGGTAATTCAGAAACTGGATGGGTACATTGTTGTGGAAAGCAACAATATGCTGCTGATATGCAAAAAAGAGGATGAACAGGACATCCGGCTTTTTGTTAATGATGTAAAAACCCTGAAGGGTGATCAATACATTTGAAATCAAACCAACCTATAAACCTAATAAGATGAAGAAGTTATTTGTAATCATTGCCATGTTTGCATTTCTCAGTCCGGCCAGACCGGATGAAGGAATGTGGTTACCATTGCTGGTGCAGCGCCTGAACTATGCAGATATGCAGAAAATGGGATTGCAGCTCACAGCAGAAGAAATTTACTCAGTGAACAACTCCTCCCTCAAAGATGCCATTGTAATCTTCGGCAGGGGATGTACCGGAGAAATCATTTCAGAAGAGGGGCTGCTCCTCACAAACCACCACTGCGGTTACGGTGCAATCCAGAGCCTTAGTACTACCACCAACGACTACCTTACCGACGGTTTCTGGGCTATGAACAAGGCGGAAGAACTTTCAAACCCCGGTCTTACTGTGAGATTTCTGCAGCGTATCGAAGATGTGACTGCCAAAGTAATGGCAGCAGCAAAAGATGCCAAAGATGAAGCATCGAGACTGAAAATCATTGGCGAAGTGACATCAAAAATGGGTAAAGAAGCGGTAGAAGGAACCCATTACGAAGGTGTTGTAAGGGAGTTTTTTGATGGCAATGCCTATTATCTGTTTGTATATGAAGTGTATTCTGATGTAAGGCTGGTGGGTGCTCCACCA
>CAZJZF010000188.1:0-5420 GCA_964550385.1 uncultured Lentimicrobiaceae bacterium
TCTGCCCTCCATACCCCCTGAGGACCCGAAGCTGGCAATTTAGCGCTTCGGTACATATAATAGCTTGAATACAACTGAGAGGGACCTACCTTAGAAGGTCCGTAAAACAAGGTCCCGTCGGGTTTGTACACTTTCAGCTGAAAAGTGTCGCCCGGATAAAAACTTCTGAGGTAGGCATAAAATTTAATGCTGTCGCCCGGTGAAAACTGATCTGCCTCCCAGGTGATTTCAGCATCATTCAATCCATTACCCCAGTCGACAAGTTTGGAATGGCTGGTAATACTCAGAATATCTGTGTCGAAATAAGGGTGTTGCTGTGCCCACCAGCTTGTTTGGATTCCGGTGTTGCACGGACCAAAAAACGGATCGAGCCAGGTGTTGGTGCTGTCTCTGACCTCAAAGTGCAAATGAGGCCCGCTGGAAATGCCTGAGCTACCAATATAACCGATGAATTCTCCGGTATAAACTGTGTCGCCAATGTTCTTTGCAGTGAGTGAGAATTTCTTCAGATGGGCATAAACCGTGCGGGATCCGTCGGTGGGATGCCAGAGGATCACGGTATTTGAAGCTGAATCCGGGGCATTGTAGTTGCGGTCGTAATGCCCGTCTTCTTTAAAAACAATTACCCCGGTGGCCGCGGCAACTACAGAAATCAGCTGGTCGTCCATCAGTTTCCATTTAAAAGGACTGATGGCCAGATCGGTTCCTTTGTGTCCTCCACTGGTTTTGTCGTAGGTACGGGTACCGCAGTTGTAATCCTGCAGTGCACCATACACTGGATTATGGTCGGCATAGCTGCTGATGAGGGTTGAAAGAAAGTATTTATTCTGCGGTGCTTCCTGAACAGGAGTTCGCAACTGGGTTACTGAAGAAGAGATTTTCCCATTTGCTGCTTTCAATCCCAGGCTGTTGATATTGTTTTGTGCGATCTTCAGGATCCTTTCAGTTTCCTGCTGTTGAAAATCATGCAGGTAAGACTGGGGGGTACCCTCTTTAAAACACAGAAGAAGCATCAAAACCAGAACATACGGTAAGGTGTGTTGATACATAAAGCGGCCTATAAAATGCTGACTGATACAAATCCGGGTAGCGAAGTTACCAAAGATCCATTACCTGTCACAAATTCTTTTCGAAACAATCAAGCAAAGGCGCAGAGGTTGGGCAACCATTGGCTCACTTTAACTTCATACCTTTATTCCTGATGCTGAACAGATCAAACACCCTTACTGAAATCAAATGAGGGCAATCCTGTTATCCTATTCAGATTCCTATCAATCCGTGCAACTCCAAACCTTAATACTCTAACCTCGGCAGTATGGATGGATCTGCTAACCCTTTTATACGGGCGAGACCCATTACCGGAAAAATACACGATCATTTGTGGGTTTTGCTT
Source organism: uncultured Lentimicrobiaceae bacterium (assembly GCA_964550385.1). GTDB lineage: Bacteria > Bacteroidota > Bacteroidia > Bacteroidales > SKPS01 > SKPS01. The sequence goes on from CAZJZF010000188.1 coordinate 1,394, forward strand.
TGATTATTTGAATTTATACTTTACATTTATCCGTCTAAATGTAAATTATGATGTTATGATATCGCGGCCATTCTGGATTAATAAAATCAATAAAGCATGGAAAACCAGGCCGATAGTCTGGTTGTCGCGGGTTGGAAGGTAATCTGATAGAATACACCTAATTGGCAATAATGAGCTCTGTCGCAAGGCCCACTGTGCTTTCGTACCTTGAAGCCATGCGGATTGCCAATATGCCATTCCTTTTACCCCCTTTTCACGGAAATGGCCGGCGCGAAATTGTCCGTCGGCCAAAATGCTATTGCATTGATACGGGCCTGGTATGTTTTGCCAGAGGGTGGAATGAGATCAGACAGGAAGACAGAGGGCTGCTCTGGGAACATCTTGTTCTGGATATGTTGCGATCGCATATTCCGGAAAACAGAATCTTTTACTGGCGCGACAAATCTGATCGTGAAATTGATTTCGTAATTCAAAGAACAGAACATGAAATTGATGTTATCTAATGCAAAACCAATCCCGAACATTTATCTCTCAAAGCCATCATGATGTTCAGGGAGATATATCCGAACGGAACCAACTATTGTTTTACCCCTTACTCTGACATTCCTTATGTATTGGGAAAGAATGGTTTAAAAATAAAATACATCGGAGCGTTGGATCAGATGTGTACGGGAATTCATCTGTTTAGAACTCTTCAAACCCAGTGATTATCTACCGGTTTGGTATTTAATCAACAGATTGGTATTGCAATGAATTCACGAAAGAAGTTCTGTCATCAGGCATGTGGAAAATCATAGAATTGAAGGGCAATTCGCTTCACTCAGCCTCTCCGCCAGGTTGGCAATTGCATCCTTTTTAGCCAGCTGGTTGATCCATTGTGTCGGAATTGAATCGTAGTCATAACGCAATCCAGCGAGGCCGCCGGTTACAGCTGCTATGGTATTATACCCTAACCCATCATGTCTGTAACAGGATGGCTGCGCAGATATCCTCTGTTTCTGAGCCAGGCTTATATCCTGATAAGCTTCCTGTGCCCATGGGTTCCGTCAGCAAAAAATATTCGGATGAAGTAAATACCCTGCGGGAGGTCTGTAAGTGTAATTGTAACCTGCTGATTTTGGATATTGCCAAGGGTTTTTACCATGTCTCCGGTTGCATTATACATTTCAATCGCATTGATCAGGTTATTATAATTCACTGCATCAACAGTCACTACATCGTCAGCAGGGTTTGGCCTCACAACCACTTGATGAATACCTTGTGAGGAGATGGGGATACCTTCGGAGGGATCACAAAGTGAATCGTAGTTGAGTATGATGTACGAGAGGGTATCAAATGCAAGATTATCAGGATTTAGCGTTGCCAAATAAATATCATCGAGGTTAACCAGGACCTTTGTGCCTACAACCACGATTTCCCCATTTGAATTGATGATGGCATCGCTGGGGATAATGCTTGCCAGGCTGAGTTGCTTCCTGGCCAGAATATTCAGGCTTGAATCTATGAGCATCACGGAAGTATTGGGAAAATAACTCCCGGGATCACAATTATTTATGTCTCTGCACAGCAGAAAATACTTATTGTCGTCAATTTTTCTGATTACTTTGGGTAAGCTAATGTAGAACCCTGAATTTTCATAAACTCTGTAACTCATCAGTTTTCCATCCTGTGAGACCTTAAATAGTGCCGGTTTTATTTCTGCAGTGATACTGTCTCTGCAGGTTCCTGCACTGAGAATACTTTGGTCTGACAATTCAATGGAGGTTTGGAGTGCACTCTCCATATTAAGGGTATCCAGTACCAGATTCCATTCCAGGTTACCTAAACTGTCAACCTTGGTAAGAACGCCTCTCACCCAGTAATATCCAGTTGTATCACCGGGGTTAGGAGTATATCCATACAATGTTATCAGGCTGCCATTATCTTGCGTTGGGATGAAAGAGGCTACATCAGAACCCATGGTACAGGTAAAATCTTTAAGCCAAAGCTGGTTGCCCGACTTGTCTGTACGCAGCAGGCAAACTCTTCCGATATAGTTGGTTACATTGGAAAACAGGTATGATCCGGAGGCAATGTAGCCGCTGTCAGGGGTTTGATACACCTCTCTGAGATATCCGTAATTGTTCGGATCGCCGTACAACTGAAGCCAGGTTGGATTGCCACATGGTGTAAACTTCCTGATAAAACCAATCCCTCCTGCATTGGATCCATATCCTGTGCCACCAGCCACCACGTATCCACCATCGGTTGTTTCGTGCAGGCCTGAAGCATAAAAATAACCTGACCAGATATGGGTTTTATCAGATAAAATATTACCATCAACGGTTGTCTTCAGAAGATAGACATTGGGGTTGTTGCCATTCGAACCGCAAATCAGGTAACCTTTGTCATAGGTTTCCACAATTTTTGTTGCAACTTGATAACCTACTTTTACAAAGGTATTTTCCCATTGATTCGGATTTATCACTAGCGTGTCAGGGGTTGGAAAAGCAATGGTAACATCATAATCTTCCACTTCCCCGATATAAAAACTGGCGCATGGATTTGCCGGAAGCCCCCATGCTGTTGAAAACACCCGAAGCCTCCTCTTTCCCACAAAAGCACTGTCAAATGGAATCGGGATCAAGGTATTGGAAACCGGATCATCGGTGGATAGTATACGTTCATTGGCGCCAAATACTTTATCATTGTTGAAATCAAGATAAACCCTGACCCCAATGGATAACCCGGAAAATGTCCCTTTACTGACGAGCATGTAATAAGCCTTGCCCATTTCTAGCGTTGTGGTGTATATTGAATCAGGATAGTGAGTGTACGAAGTTGCCCCCTGCCCTGAACGACAATTTCGGAGGGTGTTGATGTAGAAGCTCTCTATCTTGGCTCCTGAGCTGCCTGAATTAGTGCAAACCGGGATGCAATAGGATAATAATCCGGAATTTTTTATTGACCTTTTATCGTTCTTTCCATACTCGTACATTCCATCTATTACTTTGGCATCCAGCGAGTCGGGGACATCCAAGCCTATCCCTTGTATCCACACTGGATCAGTAGAGTAGTGGATTGGTATAATAAACGGGTTACTATTGACCAGCTCATCAAGCCTGAAACAACACTTTTTCGCTTCGTTACTGCAGGAGGGGTTAAAAGACTGTGCAAGTGTCGTTGGTGCTATGCAGATAACCATCAGGGTTGCAAGGATTCTATTCATAAAACTGCGTCTAAGAAATCACCAATACAGTTGAAAATGTCATCATTAAGGTATCATGCCCGTAATCCTGAATTCGAAAGTGTATAAGCAGAGAGATTGATGTAGATTGCAGAAAATACACAATGGATTATTCAGGCAAATTTAACGCAGTTTTCGTTGGAAAACAAGCTGAATTTTTCCATAATCATCACTGCCATTTTTTGCATGGCTATCCTGCCATGAAAGATGAAACAAGGTTTTGTTCTGGAGATCATGCATTCAATAATTAATCAGGAATTGCGGCAAAGTGCTCTGTGATCAGTTACGGTGCAATATTGAACCTTTTTAACTCCGAACCTTTTAAACCATGAACCACTTGAACCTTGTGATCCTTGAACCTATTGAATCTATTGAATCTTTGAGTCAACTCTTATTGTCCAATCAGTCAGATTTTCTGTTCAGGAATTTTAAGTTTGACTTTCAGGAGGGTACTAATCAGTGAAAGCGCAAACCATCGCTTCCACACATTGATGAACGAAGCACCAGGATGGCATATCTGCGCTGCCAGATGCCAATGGCCAAATCAAACTAATCTATGTACTTTTACCCGCCAATGACCCTATAATCATCAAACTCCTGAAAAGGCATGCCAGCCATCCATTGCAGGCATAATACAATCACAGCAATACCACACTTATGCACCCAATCCGGAATATCATACTGACCTTTTGCATTGCAACTTGTTGCAGTGCAGGTTTTTGCCAGACAACTTTCATGTCGTTCAACATCAGGTACAACAACCCGGATGACAAAGCCAACTGGTGGGAGTACCGGAAACTG
>CAZJZF010000189.1:0-5410 GCA_964550385.1 uncultured Lentimicrobiaceae bacterium
TGGCAGGAGAAAGATTTGCAACGTATTGTCACCTACTGCCAGAAAGATGTGGTGACCATCATTCAGCTGTACCTGCGTTACCAGTGTATGGCACTGATTCCGGAGGAGCGGATTGTATTTGTGGAGGGGTAAACCTTTGTAAGACCGGGATCCCTATTTTCGCTCGTTGGCAAAAAATTCGGGCAGGATCCTTTCCAGGTCGTGGGCGCGAATGTTTTTGGCGATGATGCGCCCTTCGCGGTCGATGAGCACCTGGTGGGGGATGCTGGAAACGCCATATACCTGAGCCGGTGCACACTGCCAGTATTTTATATCGCTTACAGTAACCCAGGGGAGCTTATCAGCTTCAATCGCATCTATCCATGTTTTTCTGTCGCGGTCGAGGGATACTCCATAAATTTCGAACCCCTGGTCTTTGTATTTGTTGTACACCACCACCAGGTTGGGATTTTCGCGCCGGCAGGGGCCGCACCATCCGGCCCAGAAGTCGATCAGCACCACTTTCCCTCGTAGCGAACTCAGACGCACGGTATCACCGGCGGGGGTGGGCAGGGCGATATCGGGAGCCAGTGCACCAATTCGGGTGGTACGGCCTCGCTGCACCTTGTTGTACTGATCCTTGACGAAATGGTTGGCAGGATACTTTTTGATCAGGGCATCCACCATTTTTTCATACAGTTCCGGAGCATCTTCTGCTTTCACATCCTCTGTAAAGAATAACACCGTGAGCGATTCGAGGTTCTCCTCCATGTAGGTGCGGATCAGTTTTGAGCGAACTCCCTGTATCGTATTGTATTCCAGCACAATACCACCAAGCCGTTCCTCGTTGCCCGGGGTGGCGCTCAGTTGTTTGTGCTCGTTGTCGAGTTGCTTCATCATTCCCGCCAAACTGTCGGCTCTTGCCTTTACTTCCATGCACTTTGCATTTACAGGGGATCCTGTCACCTTCATGCTACGGGTCAGGGAGCCCATTTTCGAAGTGATGGTCATTTTGTCTCCCGGTCCGGCAACGATAAAAAAGGATTCTTTCCCTTTATCCAGATTGATCTTGTAGAAGCCATAATCCGGGAGGTCGATATGCATTACCACTTTGCCCTGTTGATCTGCTATGCCGGCAAATACCTGGGTGGCTTTATCGGAAAAATGCTCCATCATCACAGGTTTACCTGCGAGGCCTTCGATGTTCAGGGTGATGTGTGCATTCTGGGTGGATGCCGCGAAGGCAAACGTAATCAGGAAAATTAAAACGCCAATACGGTTCATAGTTCGATATAATAGTTTTTCAGATTAACAACGTTTCAGGGGTATTGTTTATCGTGCCTCATAGACCACAGCATCATCAATACAGCTGCAAGCAACAGCCCCATCGTGAGGGCAAAGGTAGCAGTAAATCCTGACAGCTCCAGAAAAAATATCCCAAAGAGGGGTGCTATCCAACCCCTGATACCGGTGAGGAAGAGGTGAATGGCGTGATAATCGCCTGCATCTTCATTGCGGCAGAAATAAGCTGATCCAATGGTCCATAGTATCCCCATCGTAGCGGCAAAAAGTGCATGAAATAAAATATAGGGTATCATCATGTAGTAAATCTTATACCCAGCTATGATGGTATGAGCCGGAAACCAGCCTGTAAGCATGATAAACAGGATAAAGAGCAACATAGTGCTAAAGGTGATCGCAGCGAACTTCCGGGGATCGATCCTGCCGATGAGCTTTCCGAACCAGGGGAGCAGAAAAATGGTGATGATGTAATAGGCATTTCGGTAAAAGGCAACGCTTCGGTTGTTTAATTCAAGCACATCCTTGTAGAATATTTGTATTACGTTCACCGACAGCATGAAAGCAAAGCCATACAGCATAAATCCGATCTCGTAATGGAGGTAAGGGCGGTTGGTTTTCAGGGTTTTCACCATCCGGGATACCGAATCGCGGATGGAGGCTCCAAAGGGTTTGCGCTCGTCAGGAATTCCGGCAGGAAGGTAGCTGATGCCTGCCAGCAGGAACAGTCCGGCGATACCCAGCACAGCTGTAAGCGGGTAAGCATACACAAACACAAAAGGGTGAATGTCGAGCAGCATGCCATATCCCAGAGCCGACAGCATTGTAACTACATTTTTACCGGTAGTAGCAACACTGAAAAGGTATCCGAAGCTTTTACCGGAATAACTGTTTCGAAGCAGCAGGTTGGTGGTGGGGTAGATGATCATCGTTCCAAGGAAGTACACCAGAAATACCCCAAGAAACACAAAATGCACGGCTGGGTGATCGATATACCCCTGGGCAGCAACTGGAAAGAGGGCAATTGCCAGCATTGGCAAACGGGTAACGAGGGCGGTGCGACGGAGCATTTTCCGCTTGTCGGGGTTTCGCCGGATGAATTCGTTGAAGATGATCAGAAACACAAACACCCCCACGCTGAAGGTGAAGATGAAGCTCATCAGGTAATGGGATCCCTGCATTGAGGTGAGGAAAATAAACTCGTTGAGGGAGAATACCCCAAGAATCACCCCTTCGAGGAGAGAGTAGCTGAAATGGAGCAGGAAAGTGCGCTTTTCGGCCGGTTCCAGCTTAATCATTCTGGGAGCATATTTGTGGAGCGCAAAGATAGCGTATCTTCGTATCTGTAAATTCAAACCCCAAAAAACTGAAAATGGAAATCAAAGAAGCTGTATTCAAGACCCTTACTGCTACCGGAAAACCCATGAAAGCCGGAGAAATCGCCGAAGCTTGCGGCATTGATAAAAAAGAGGTGGAAAAAGGGATCAAAGCCCTGGTGAAAGAAGGCAAAGTAGATTCGCCGGTGAGGTGTTTCTACGGAATTAAAAAATAGCTGGTGTAGGGTCAACGCATGCGTTGACCCTAAACCAGTTTCCGCCCTTTGTCGTTGATTTTTTTCAGTTCGAGCATTACCCACAAGATGGTGAGCCAGATGGCACCTGCCACGGCGGTGAACGACAGGAGCAGCCAGATGGGGGCATAGCGCATCCGGGCCCACAGGGAGCGCTGTTTGGTGATATCGGTGTACACCCATGTTTCCCCCCAGGCTACTTTTTCTTCTATGGTCCCCGGTTCATAGCCCGGATCATCAATATAAGCGGTAATTACCACATTACCAGCGGTATCGGTGGGTATTCCATCGGGGAAAACGCCACTGATGTATCCTTCGGCATTGGTATAGTTGCCAGCATCCGGCAGCGGCAGAATGCCAAACATCCGTTTGACACCCAGCACCACTTTCCGGTCGGCCAGCGGTATACGGCTGCCCTCTGAAGTTACCTCGAAAACGCGGGCAATGACCTTTTTCACTGAGTCTTTTTCTACCAACTGCAAGGTTATCAGGCTCTTTCTTTTTACCACCACTTCCACCGGTTTTGCCAGATTGCGCAGGTAATGGATTACCTCCCACAACTGCTCGGCAGGAAGTCCTGAGAAGGAGGGCATCTGTCCCCTACCCTGCTGCAGCTTCCAGAAAAGGGAACCATCCGATTGGGCCTGTGCTTCCTCCGAAACCAGATTTGCAGCCGGGATCATGCCATCGCCCAACCCTTTGGCTCCATGGCACGACTTGCATTGGGCGTCGTACAGGGTGCGCCCGTTGGTCAGTGTTTTTGGCGTTACCGGCAAGGGGTTTTGCACCGAAGCCTGATCGGAAGGGGCCGGCCATTCGGGAAACTGTCCGGCACCCATCAGCAGCAATGCCAGGGCTACCAGTGGCATCGTCATCAGCAGAAGTATGTTATTGTTTTTCATGGTTCTTTTGTTTCCGGGTTTCGAACGATTTTCAGCTCTCCTTGGATTCCAGGTCGATACCGTGCTCTTCTGCCACTTCCCACACCGGGAACACCGGGAACACCCTGGCCAGCAGGGTTATGATCAGAAACACCCCTGCAATGGTAAGTCCTGTAACAGCCAGCTCGTGCCAGGTAGGAATATAGTGATGGAATTCCTCGGGCACATTCTGGATGGGAAACTGCGGATGGAACTGGGTTGGGATTACGATGAGCATACGCTTGAACCAGGCACCCAGCACCACCACAATAGCAATGACAAACAGAGGTTTAGGGGCCCGCATCTTCCGGAAAAGCATCATTATTATAGGGATAAACATCCCAAACACCATGGTTGCCCAGAACAGAATAGCTTCACGTCCCATAAAAAGCTCAACCAGGTGATCTTTGGCAAGCCGCTGTTCGGTGTACCAGGGAACCAGAAACTCATTGATATTGAAATACAGGTAGACAATGCTTACCAGCACCAGAAGTTTCCCCATCATATTGAACTGATGGATGGTAATGTAATCCTGAATCCGGAAGGCACGCCTGAAGATGTACATGGCTACAATTACCACCGCAGCACCTACCATAAAGGCACCCGACACGAAATAGGGGCCAAAAATGGTACTGTGCCATCCTGCCCTGCTGTTAACCGCAAAGAGCCATGAGGTAACGGTATGGATTCCAAACGCAACCGGCAATACCAGTATCATCATTGCACGAATGGAACGTTTCAGAATCCTCCACTGCTCCGCCGTTCCATGCCAGTTCACTGAGAGGATGCGATACAGGGTACGCTGCCATTTCGGTCGGTCAGTGAGTTTATCGCGCATCATGGCGATATCGGGAATCATGGGCAAATACAGCAGTAGAATACTGATTATCAGGTAGGTATTAACCACAAATACATCCCAGAATATGGGTGACTGCACCCGGGCATGGAGAAACACATAATGCAGCCTGTCGGGGCGCCCCATATCGATGACAATGGTGATGGCGGCAAACATCACGGCAGCTACGGCAATCATCTCTGCAATGCGGGTGATTGGGGTGGCCCAGGTGATGTTCATCAGTTTCAGAATGGCGGTGATGATAGAACCCACCAGGCTTACTGCCACCAGGAACACGAAATGGCCGATGTAGATTCCCCATGAGGAGTAGTCGCGCATGGCGGTGATTCCCAGTCCGTCGCGAAGCTGGGTAATGTAGGAAAAGAGCCCTACGATGCCCAGCAGGATAACAATCCGGATCCACACCTTACCACCGCGCTTCATGGTACGGTTGATAGTAATACGTGCCGCTTCGATCTGTTGCGCCGTCATCTTTCCGCAGACAGTCGCCTTGAGGGCGTATTCGCCGAAGGAAATCGAGGAACCGCGATACGCCACCCCCTTCGAGCGCCCTTTGAACATCTTCCTATGTTTAACCTTTTTTGGACTTAACATCTTTTACTCCAAGGAAAAAATGAAAATCGTGTCGCCACTGGTACCAGGTTTACTGAACGGTTGAAGAATCTCTCTCGCTCAAGACTTCCCCGTTAAAAATCCATACCTTGACGCCGATGATGCCATAGGTGGTATTGGCTTCCGCCAAGGCATAATCAACATCGGCACGCAGGGTATGCAGAGGAACACGTC
>CAZJZF010000190.1:0-3219 GCA_964550385.1 uncultured Lentimicrobiaceae bacterium
GCCCCGGATCGCATCCGGGGTTGAGGCGCATCCGGGGAAAACCGCGCCCCAACGACCCCAACCCACGAAGTGGGTTGAACAATTGTAATTTGGAATGAAAGGCTATCTTTGTGAATAAAATAATTGCATATGGCCAAAGAGATGTATGAATTAAGGATTGAATTATTGCGTTTTAAACCTACAATCTGGAGAGAAATTCTGGTAAGTTCAACTATAACATTGGTAGATTTTCATCGTGTCCTGCAAACCGTAATGGGTTGGCAAAACGCTCACCTTCATCTGTTTCAGACTTCTGAAACTGAGTACTCCCCCCGAGAATTTGAGGTAGAGGACACCAAAGACTCAAGATCTTTTCGACTCAGAAAAATACTGCGGTATAAAGACCAAAGCATTAAATATTTGTACGACTTTGGCGATTATTGGGAGCATCTTATTACCCTGAAAGCCATTCACTACGAATTTAAAGGATCAACAGCACCGATTTGTCTTCGTGGTGAACGGGCCTGTCCGCCAGAAGATTGCGGAGGTTTTTCCGGTTATGAGGAATTCCTGAGAATCATGGCTAATCCCAGACACCCGGAGCATAAATCCATGAAAATCTGGTTTGGTGGCAAATTCGATCCTGAAGAATTCAGTACGGAATCCGTCAATTACCTGCTTGGTCAAAAAGATTATGGTTGTATTTGGGAAGAATGAAAGTCATGATTAACCTTTGTGAAAATCCGCATACCTCAGACTTTTCCCACCAATGAAATCATTCCTCACCCCCTACCACGCCAAATTTATTGCCTACGAGCTTACCCGGCAGCTCCCTTCCAACGATTTGGGGAAGCTGACGGCATCGCTACAGGATGCCCAGGTTGACTTGAATCCTCATCAGGTAGAAGCTGCGTTATTTGCGTTCAAATCACCACTGTCCAATGGTGCCATCCTGGCCGATGAGGTAGGTCTGGGTAAAACCATCGAGGCAGGGATCATTCTTTCGCAACAATGGGCCGAACGCAAACGTCGCCTGTTGATCATTTGTCCTGCCAACTTACGCAAACAATGGCATCAGGAACTGGCAGACAAGTTCTTTCTCCCTTCTGTTATCCTGGAGACCAAATCGTTCAATCAGGCGATCAAGGAGGGAAACCTCAATCCTTTTAAGGCAGATGATGCCATCATTATTTGTTCTTTTCAGTTTGCCAAAGCCAAAACGCACTACCTGCAACAAACCCAATGGGATCTGGTGGTTATCGACGAGGCCCACAGGCTGCGTAATGTGTATAAAACATCCAACGTAATTGGCCGTGCGATCAAACATGCCCTTCTGAACTACAAAAAGGTGCTGCTCACAGCCACTCCACTGCAAAATTCTATTCTGGAGCTTTACGGACTGGTAAGTTTGATTGATGATTATGTGTTTGGGGATCTCAAAAGCTTTAAAAGCAATTACAGCCATCAACTCGATGAGGCCGATTATAACGAACTTAGAAACAGGCTCCGGCCGGTTTGCCAGCGAACCCTCAGGAGACAAGTGCTTGAATATGTTAATTATACGGAACGAAGAGCAATACTGGAAGAGTATTTCCCAACAATAGAAGAGGAAACTTTGTATGAGTGGGTCTCAGATTACCTTCGCACACCTTCCCTTTATGCTTTGCCTAGCAGTCAGCGTCAACTGATGACACTGGTGATGCGAAAACTCCTTGCTTCTTCCTCATTTGCCATTTATGGTACGCTTGATACCATGATTTCCCGTTTGCAACTTCTCCTTGACAGGCAGAATGCTGATTCGCTAGGAATTGAAGATGATTATGAAACGTTGGAAGAGCTGGAAGACGAATGGAATTTCGAGGATGAAGAAGATCAAACGATAAGCGATGCTGCTTTCACCGAGGAGGATTTAACTGCTATTGAGGATGAAATGCATCTGCTGATGCAATACCGGGATCTTGCAGGAAAAATCAAGGTTAATTCAAAGGCCCAGCATTTGTTGATTGCGCTTGAGAAAGGATTTGAACAACTGAATAAGCTGGGGGCAAATGCGAAAGCGCTCATTTTTACTGAATCACGACGAACGCAGGACTTTCTGCTGCGGATGCTGGAGGAGAATGGATACAAGGATAAGGTTGTTTTGTTCAACGGGACGAACAGCGATAGCCGGTCGAAAGCTATTTATAAGCTTTGGCTGAAAGAGCATCATGGAACCGATACCATTACCGGATCCATGACTGCCGATAAAAGGGCTGCAATAGTGGACCATTTCAGGAATACAGCAACCATCATGATTGCGACCGAGGCAGCTGCAGAAGGGGTAAACCTGCAGTTCTGCTCACTGGTGGTTAATTACGACCTTCCATGGAACCCTCAAAGAATCGAGCAACGTATTGGAAGATGTCATCGGTACGGACAGAAATCGGATGTAGTGGTGGTGAATTTCCTGAACAAAAAGAATGCTGCCGATGTGCGGGTTTATGAATTGCTGGATGAGAAGTTCAGGCTTTTTAACGGAGTATTTGGTGCCAGCGATGAAGTGCTGGGTGCCATTGGCAATGGGGTGGATTTCGAAAAACGTATAGCCCAGATTTACAACGAATGCCGCACCCACGAAGAGATTCAGGATGCATTTGACCTGTTGAGGGAGGAACTTAAACCCGAAATCTCTGAAAAGATCATGTCAATCCGCTCTACTTTGTTGGAAAATTTCGACGAAGCTGTTCGGGAGAAACTAAGGGTTGATTATGAGACCTCACGTGCATACCTGAACGCTCTGGAACAGAAACTCTGGAAGGTAACCCGGTTTTTCCTGGATGGGATGGCCGATTTCGATGAAGAGCATTTTGCTTTTCTTCTCACCAGGAATCCTTTCCCTGGCGAAAAAATTCATCCCGGCCCATACATGATCCTGAAACCTGCAGAAGGACAGAAAAAATCGGAAATGGAGGTGCCGGATGATACCAATGTATACCGCATGGGGCATCCGCTTGCCCGACAGATCCTGTTAGCCAGTAAAGGGCTGCCAACGCCCGTAAGTGAAGTAACCTTTGATTATACACATACTGCTACCAAGGTATCGTTGCTGGAACCCTTCGTGGGAAAAACAGGCTGGCTTCGTGCAGATCACCTGCGAATCAGCTCTTTTGAGGATGAAGATTACATTTTGATGGCCTGCTTTACCGCTACTGGGGATGCCATTGACCCAGAAACAGCCGGAAGGCTTTTCTCCCTTCAGGG
>CAZJZF010000190.1:3229-5403 GCA_964550385.1 uncultured Lentimicrobiaceae bacterium
CAGGGTAGCGTTGGTCAGGAATTCAGAATTCCTGATGATTTGGAAGAAGCAGCTGATAACCATATCTTGGAGCATAAATCCCGGATCCTTGAAGAGAACAGTCGCCGGAACAGAGAGTTTTTTGATGTGGAGATGGACAAGCTGGAATTGTGGGCCGATGATATGAAAACCAGCCTGGAGAGGGAGATCAAAGACCTGGATGCTGAAATTAAGCTGCGGAAAGGTGAAGCCAAGAAGATTCTTTCACTGGAAACCAAGGTGAAAGCTCAGCGGGAGATCAAAGAGATGGAAAAGAAACGGAACGCAAAACGCCACTCCCTTTTTCAGGCACAGGATGAGATCGAAGACCGTAAAGATCAGTTGCTGCACGATGTAGAGCAAAGGCTTGGTCAGAAGCTCAAGCAGGAACCCATCTTTACCATCCGATGGAATTTGGTGTAATATGTTGATTAATAGGGTTAAACAAAGAACAAAGGATAAGTACATCAAAAAATAAACCTATAGGTTGATTTTATGAAAATTGTTGATATCTTTGCAGTTGTTAATGAAAGCCTGTTCACGGTTCAGTATGAAGGGGAAGAAAATCATGAATTTAAAAGACTTTTTGTCCAATGGAATGACATTGAATATCTTAGATCGTTTCTTTATGAGCACTCAAGGATCTGGAAACTGATTTCTGGGGTGATATCTCCGTCAGACAAGCTGTACTAAACATAAGGCGAGACGCAACAAATCTTGAAGGAAAACTGATAGAACTGGCAAAGGAAGGATTAACCAATAGATATGGGACACTATCACTACTGTTTAAACCGTTGGATGACTGCTCAACCGGACAGGGAGATTTCGAAAACTACAAATCCTATGGAATAGCAAAACCGAGCATGATCAGGCTGTATGCAATTCGTTTGGATAACAATAGATTTGTGATATCGGGCGGAGCGATTAAGCTTTGTAAAGGTATGGAAAGGGACCATTTACAGGATGAGTTAATGAAACTACAGGTTACCCATGACTTTTGTCGTGAACACTATGATCTTGCTACCGGATATTTTGAAATAAGCTAAATAAGAAATATATATGGAAACTAATCAAGGAATAGCCAAGCTACTTAAAGAGGCTAAAAGAGATGATACCTGGCTAAAAGAAGCATCGTGGCGCCAGGAAAATGAAGCATGGCTCGAACGATCCGCTCTGATCGCTTTTCAGGTACTTGAGACATTGAGCGAGCAAAAAAGAACCCAGAAAGACCTGGCGGAAGCCATGGGTGTATCGCCCCAGTTCGTGAATAAGATCGTAAAAGGGTCAGAAAACCTGACACTCGAGACCATCAGCAAACTGGAGAATGCATTGAATGTGCAACTGATGGAAATTCTGGAGTACACAACATATCAATATCGACCAGAAAAAGCTATCTTTCAGTATACTGCCATCCGCCAACAAACCATACCCATCAGACCTAAAGTCGAACTGGTGAAGGAGACAGAATGTGATCAATACCTACTGCAAAATTTAGTAGCATAATGGAAACAAGAAAACCACAGGTCGGATTCATTTTACGACACATCAAAACCGAACAGTTTGCCATCATTGAAGAAAACTGCAAGCACACCCATGGTGGCAACCTGACCACCCGCCTCAATTTCGGAATTGACGACAAGAACCGGATGGTAGAAGCCCGTGTGCTGTTCAGGTTTGAAGAGGAACCGGGGAAGTTTTTCCTTATCATTGAGGCAGCCTGCCATTTTGAGGTGAAAGAAGAAACATGGACATCTTATATAAGTGCCGATGAAAGCGAATTGGTACTCCCGTGTGGCTTCGCCCAGCACCTTCTGGTACTAACCATTGGAACTGTTAGGGGTATCCTCCATGCCAAAACGGAAGGCACTGCTTACAACCAGTATGTTTTGCCCACCATCAATGTGGCTGAGATGCTTAAAGAAGATGTCAGGTTCGAGATCGGGGAAACCGGTTTAGATGAACTTTAGCAAAACACCACCATATACCATGACCAAACCCCAACAAAAGCTCGAACTCACGTGGGTGGGCAAGGGGGAGGAACCAAAGCTCGAACCCCGGATCCTCCTCGAAAACCCCGAATACAGCTACGGCGACCCCGACAGCCCCAATATGCTGATCCACGGCGACAACCTCCTCGCCCTCAAAGCCCTCGAACA
>CAZJZF010000191.1:0-5402 GCA_964550385.1 uncultured Lentimicrobiaceae bacterium
TTTTTGATCCTGTAAATGAGATGATTTTTGGTTCTGCTACCACCAGCTCCAATACGGTATCCGGCACATTCACCGTTCCTGCCAATGCCGTTCCGGGTATTCAGCGCCTCAGGGTGGTTTTAAGCGAAACTTCAGTTGCCTCGCAGGTGACCCCTTGCGGGACCTATTATTATGGTGAGACAGAAGATTACGTGGTGATGATCGCACCCAGTATTCCTTACGATGCCGGGGTAACCACCATTGTAAATCCCACCATTAGCCAGTTCCTTACCGAAGGCGATACGGTTCCAGTTGTGGTTGAGGTAACCAATTTCGGAAGCGATACGCTCACCGCAGTGAGTGTGGCCTATACCATTAATAATGGTACTCCGGTGGTGACTCCCTTTACCGGTTTGAGCATACCTCAGTTTGGAGTGGATACCCTTACTCTTCCCTCCTTTATTTGTCCGCCGGGCAACTTCACCCTTTGTGCCTACACCATCCTTGCCGGCGACTCCAATACCTTCAACGACCAGACCTGCAAGACTTTATTTGGAAATCCACAGATCGATTTGTGGACCTATAAGGCAACTTCTGTGGCCGATGGATGCAATCTGGGAACGGATACCATCCGGATGTGCTTCAGGCATATCGGAGGGACCCCCATTACCAGTGGGATTACAGCCAACTACCAGGTGAACGGCGGCACCATTGTTACCGAACCCCTTTCCATGACCATGAATCCTGGCGATTCTTCGTGTTATACATTTACAGCCCTGTACAATTTTGGGGTTACCACCAAAGACTCAGTTTTTACTATTAAGACCTGGGCAAAACATGCAAACGATGGTGTTTTGGTGAACGATACTGCTGTTAAGGTAGTTACATCACTTCACACCCCTGCTGCCCCGGTGGCTACCCCCATCACAGTGCCGTATGGCACATCAGCTGTTGTAAGTGCCGTATCGCCTACCAACGACACTCTTTTGTGGTATCAGACCGCCACTGGTGGAAATTTCTTCCACATCGGTTCATCCTTCACTACTGGTATTCTGTATAATGATACCACTTTCTATGTGGAGGCAGTGGGTGCCATACCTTTGCAATCGTTTACACTGGGAACAGGAACCCTGCAGAATACCAATACAAGCTATCCTACACCTTATGGGAACTACTATTGGGGCAACAAAGAGCAATATCTGCTTCTGGCCAGTGAACTCACAGGCCTGGGTATGGTAGCCGGTGAAATTACATCCCTCGCATTCGATGTGGCGTCAGCTCAGGGAACCCCCCTGCAGGACTTTACTATCAAGATGGGGCACACTGCCCTTTCTGCAATGACCACCCAGTTTGTGCAAACTGGACTCAGCACCGTTTACTCGGTAACCTCTTATACGGATGTGGCGGGTTGGAATACCCATGCTTTCCAGAATGCGTTCCAGTGGGATGGGGTGAATAATATTGTTGTGGAAGTGTGTTTTAACAATTCAAACTATACCTACAATGGCATCGTCAAACAAACCACAACCACCTTTGCTTCAACTACCCAATACAATGCTGATGCTTCAGGAGTATGTGCTACCACTGCTGCCTACAACACCTATACAAAGCGGCCCAATATGCAGTTTGTGGCAGGAGCCAACGGCTGTCCAAGTTCCAGGGTGCCGGTGCAGGTATTTGTCTCTGGTCAGCAGCCCTGTGATCTGGGCATTGTGACCATCCTGCAGCCAGTAACAGCGGTGAATCTCACGTCTCAGGAAGATGTTAAGGTGCGGGTGCAAAATTTTGGCACAGCAGCGCAGAGTAACTTTACCGTAAGTTATCAGATTGATGCCCAACCGGTTATTACCGAAACTGTTGCAGGCCCTCTGGCCGCCAACAGCTTCCTGGATTACACCTTCGCCGCAAAAGCCAATCTGAGCAATACCGGCATCACCTATCAGGTAAAGGCTTGGGCCACTATTACTTGCGATTCTGTACATGTGAATGACACCGCGTGGCGTTCTGTTACCAATCTCATTCCCAATTACTGCATTTCAACTGCCACGAGCCCCTCCTATGAAGATATGACCAACGTAACCCTGCACACCCTGAATAACACTTCGGCGGCAGTGGGTTCGATGTATACCAACTTTACCCAGACCGTTCTGCCGCCGGTTCTGTCACCGGGGATGACCTATCCTATGAGCATCTCATCCGGATTCCCTCCGGGCTTCTCGTATCAATATCCCTGTTGGGTGAAAGCCTGGATCGACCTGGACCGTGATGGCACGCTTGATCCGGTGAATGAAATGATTTTCAGCATGGCAACCACCTCCTCAGGTACTGTAAACGGCACTTGCTCCATTCCTGCAACAGCCTTACCGGGCAACACCCTGATGCGTGTGGTATTTATGGAAACCTCTCTTGCAACGACAGTAAATCCCTGCGGAACCTATTCATGGGGTGAAACAGAGGATTATATGGTAACCATTTCTCCGCAAGGGGCATGCGATGCCGGTGTGATTGCGGTTATGGAACCCGTAAGTCCGATGCAGGCAGGCCTCAGTGTTCCGGTATGGGTTAAATTCATGAATTTTGGCACCGATACCATTCAGACGGGTACATTGTCCTTGGGATATGTTTTCAACAACGGAACGCCAGTGATTACAGCCTATCCGGGAAATCTTGCCCCCATGGCAGTGGATAGTATGGCGCTGCCCAACGTAACCCCCACCATGGGCAACAATACCCTGTGTGTTTATACGATCCTTACCTGTGATACCATTACCTTCAACAACCAGATCTGTAAGAATATCTACGGGCAGTATTCCACTACTTTGCCATTTTTCGATGACTTTGAAACAACGAATGTGTGGTACAACCCGGATGTGAATTCCAACTGGCAATATGGCACCCCATCGGCAAGTGTGATCAGCACAGCCTATTCAGGCACAAAGGTTTGGGCTACCAATCTGTCGGGCGACTATTCCAATGGCGCCAACGATTACCTCTACACTCCGATGTTTGACTTCAGCGGACTTGGAGCCACGGATACAGCAACCCTGAGTTTCTACCACTGGCTCGATTTTGCCTCCAGCGACTTTGGCCATATCCAGTACAGTCTCGATGGAGGCACCAACTGGTCGAACCTGGGCTTTATGGCAGATCCCCTGGGTACCAACTGGTACAACAACCAGAGTGGTGGCACCCATTATTTCAGTTTACCCAATACCGGTTGGCAGTATTCGGCTTACAAGTTGTCGCCCAACATTTTTAACCTGTTTAACGAAGTACAGTTCCGTTTCAGGCTCAGCACCAACAGTACAGGAACTGCCAACGGGTGGGCTATTGATAACTTCAGGCTTGCCTTGCCCATTGTTCCCAATGATGTTGGAGTAATGAGCATTAACAGTCCTGTGAACGATACAGCCACCGGAAGCATTGTAAATGTAACCGTTACTCTGATGAACTTCGGTTCCAATGTACAGACCACCATTCCTTTGGCGCTCAAGCTCAACGGAGTACCGATTGTGACAGGCACCTGGACAGGTTCATTACAGCCGCAGACTACAGCTACATTCACCTTCCCCAGTCCGTTTACAGTGCCTGCCACAACCTATCAGTTGTGTGCCGAAACCCAGCTTCCCGGCGATGCCTTCACAGTGAACGATGGAAAATGTCTCAATTTCAGCCCATTGCCTGCATTGCATGATGTTGGAGTATTGCAGATTACCAGTCCGTTGCCCGATTCCATCGGCAGGATCTGTTTCTACAGCTCTGCCATCCAACCCTGGTACCAGTTCCAGGTAAAGGTGCTATTGCGCAATTTCGGACAGAATACACAAACCTCCATTCCGGTGAAATACACTTTCAGCAATGGTGGGACGGTATACAACGACACCTGGACAGGAACCCTTGCCCAGAACAGTCAGGATACCTTCTATCTTACCACGCTCTTCCTGCCGGTGCTTGGCGCCCAGCAGATGTGTGTGGAGACCAACCTAACCGGCGATGCCGTAAGCACCAATAATAAGAGTTGCCAAACCTATACGGGAGTATCGTGCATCGGGGTAGAAGACTTCGGGCAGTATGGATTCATCCTGCACCAGAATGTCCCCAATCCATTCAACCAAAGAACGATGATCGAATTTGAAACCCCGTCGGGTGGTATGGCGACTCTTGTGATCGTGAATGCAGTGGGACAGCCTGTATATTTCTATCAGATGCAAACTCCCGCCGGCACCGCCCGTTTCGAGGTGGACGCAGACCAGTTTGCTGCCGGAGTGTACTATTACACGGTAGAAATCAACGGAGTAAGACAGACCCGGAAAATGATGATACGGAAGTAAGTGTCTGTGGCTTCGGCTCCGCTCAGCCACCACAGCAACCGGTGGCTGAGCGAAGTCGAAGCCACCTTTTTAGAGCGAAGTCGAAGCCACTGCCAAAAACAAAAAAGGCGTCTCGGATGAGGCGCCTTTTTTGTTAAATCCAGTCTGTCAGGCAACAGCTGTGAAAAAAACATTGTCATTTATTGGTACATTTTTCAAGTATAAAAAGATTATTTGTGTACTTTCGATGCGTTGAAATCTTTAACCTAAATCGATATACTATGAGATGGATTTTTACTCTGCTGGGATTAATGCTGATTTCCAGCGGCATTCAGGCACAGACATCGCTTTTTACGGAGAATTTTGAAACCACTTCACTGCCCGACAGTGTTTTGTATACGGGCAATGGCGTGCATGGTAAGAGTTCTACCTTGTTTTCGCAGGGGCTTCATAGCGACTCCATGCGCATTGTGGTAGCGGGAGATTCGGTTGTGATGACCACCCAGGCTTTTTCTACCACCGGGAATTCCTTTGTGATGCTGCATTTCGATCAGATCTGCAAAATTGAATGGAATGATGAAGGGTACGTTGAAGTTTCGAACAATAACGGAGTATCCTGGATCAGGCTTACCGGGGCACAATACCAGGGAGCCAGTCAGTTCGGTACCCAGGGGGATAAATTTTCCTCCATGTCGTACCTCGACTGGGTGCCAACTACGATTGCGACCCCTACCAATGCCTGGTGGAAAAGTGAAACCTTTGATATTTCGCTGCTGGTAAGCAATGCGGCCAATGTGAAAGTTCGCTTCGTCCTGAGGGATGCCATGCCGGGGAGTACCTTTGGCGACAATTACGGCTGGTTTCTCGACAATATCAGGGTGTTGGGGGCGTATTCCGAGCTGATCCCTCCGGTTCTTACCATGCTTTCACCCATTGTGCAGGATACGGTGTATTCTACCGGCCCTTATGTGGTTCGGGCACATATTGTTGACCAATCCCTTGTTGACACCGCTTATCTGGTGTATTGGGTCAATGTGGGAACTCCTGATACCATCGGGATGACCCGCTTGCTGGCCGATACCTTCAGCGCATCCATTCCGTTTTTTGGCTTTG
>CAZJZF010000192.1:0-5389 GCA_964550385.1 uncultured Lentimicrobiaceae bacterium
GTTACCGTGATGGTTCCGTTTCCGGCACCGAAACAGGTTGGATCAGCAGTTACGACAGAACGGGTTAGCACCGGACTCACCTGCACAGTAACCTCATCGGTTGAAGTGCACCCACCGGGACGGGTAGTAGTAAGGGTCAGCACCGTATTACCGGCGGCAGTTGAGCAGAACACCGGCATGGCGCCGTTCGGGTTCGACAATCCTGCAGAGGGGCTCCACTGGTAGGAATAACCGGTGATCGGTGATGTTCCGATGGTAACAAAACCTCCTCCGCAAACCGACTGATCGGGACCGGCGTTGGCCATCGCAGCAGGAGAAACCTGTGCCACTTCCAATCTGCAGATGCAGTCGCTTGGATGCTTCACCTTTTCCTGATCAATTACTGCCAGGTAACTGCAGTTGCCTGTCCAGGCTGGTACGCTGGCAACTACTGACATATTTATGCTTTGTCCGTTAAGCAGGAGTGGTACCTGAAGATGGGTAATAAAATAATCGCTTAGTGCACCAAACAGATGATTGTTATCCTGATCAATATAAAAATTCAGGAAGGCATCCTGACCTGCCAGCATATCCAACCCGGTATTGGTAATGGGACAGGATAATGTAATGGTTTCACCGTTTGGTGGATTTGGAACAGGAACAACAGAAAAATTCGAAACCTCAAGATCAGCCCGCCTGATCCTTACAACTACACGATCGGAACCGGTACTGGTAAAAACAGAAGCACATGATCCACCCGGCTCTGTAGCACAGGGAATTCCACCAACTGCCACTACAGCATTAAAAATGACTTCGTGATCGTCGCAATCGGCCGTTTGAATATCTCTGACTGCAATATTGTAATTCATGGTGGTACCACTCAGCAATCCGGGAGGAACCTGAAGGGAAATTCTCTCAGTATTGCCAGGTAACAATACATTACTGATGAACAAAGGGCAATCGGGAGAAGAACAGGAAAGAGAACCGGGAATATAGCGCAATCCATCTGGCAAGTCGATAAAAACAAAATCATTGTTTCCAACCACTCCCGCCACAGTTGTAGATGAAACCGAAAGGGTGGTTTGGGAATTGCAGTTTGTAAGATTGTTTGAAGATAAAAGATCATACACTGTAACATAGGATGCTTCTGCACCGGTGATGAAAATGGGCGTTGCGGTAATTCCCACGCCGCTACCTTGTGCCTGTGCTCCACAAGAAGCTGTAGCAGAAGTGTTTACCCTGAAAGAGGTTGCACTTGTAAAGTTACAGTTGGTAATCATTTTAAAACGAATGCCCATCTGTCTGCTTTCATTACCAGGGGCATTGATGGTTCCAGGTAAGCCGGTAGCCGGATACGAGGGATGAGCGGTAAGGTCATAGGTATAATTCAAACCGCTAGTAGTAAAAGGCACTGCCGCCCAGTTACCGGCATTTTTGGGATACTCAACCTCAAATGAACCTACAATGGGTGCAATTCCGGTCATTGCCCTGATGGTAAATGTATTATTTATCGTATTGCCGGCCTGTGAGCAGTTGATCAGGTACTTGTATTCAAGAGGATCACAAAGAGTATTTGGATTTGAGGGAGCCAATTCAGGGACGAGTTCTACTTCGGTGGGAACCGGAGTGTACTTCAGGTATAATTCGCGGGCACTGCAGCTGTAGCTTGAAGGGTCCGTTGGGAAATTTCCGCAATTCCATCCTGCTAAAATTCTGAGGCTGTCAGCTGTACAGCTCGTGTAAGTAAAATGAATCCTGTAGAAGGCATCTGTTCCGGTTGCAAGACCTGTTGTGCTTAATTGATACCACTTACCTCCCGAATAGGAAATAGGTGCAAGCAGGGTATTGGTTGTATGATCGTATACTGAAGTTACATTCACCGTAGACGAATTCGGGATGGCCAGCCAGGTGTAAGGGGTAACTCCCAGTCCACTGTTTTCCAGTTTTACTACCCAGTTCTCCGAAGGGGCAGCGGCCTGAATAGTTCCGGTCTGGTCTGAAAACTGGAGGTTCCCTTTGTTGGTGTGAATAATGGCCTGTGTAAACCCAAGCAGATTGCCTGACTGCCCCGCCGGATAAACAGAAGATCCCTGCAACGCATAGAAATAATCCCTGATATAGACCCTGAATTCAACCGGCTCGGAGGGGAGAACTGCACAGGTAGGTCTGACAGTAAAAGGAATGGTAGCGCCATAGGTGTTTGTAACTGTGATTTCCAGGGGCAACCATGTTCCAGGGTTAATAAATGAGTATGTATTTCCGTTGATAAAGTTTGGTGTAAGAGGGATGCTGAAACCTGAGGTATTATAGGCAGCTGTGTAATTAAATCCCGCACTTACAAATTCATATCCGGTAGGGATTACAGCTACAACAGAATCGATGATCAAACCCGGGCGAAACTCACTTCTATACTTAACGCCCGCAGTATTAAACCTTCTGGCTACATGGCTTGTACCCCCTCCTATAGCTGCATTGGTACAGGCATAGGTATTGAAAGCATTTCTGCCGTTTACAGAGGTTGTACCCACCAGATACATTTCAGGTACAAACTCGTTGCAATGTTCTAATACCGGTCCGTTGAGGTTATAAAAGAACCAGGTACCCCCCGACTGTACATCGTTATTGGTCAGACTGTTGGTTGCCACAACATATCTGGAAACAGTAAAAATGCTGTCATAGGTAAGCAATCCTCCGATGGGCAATCCTGATGTCAAATCCCAGTCGGTACGTTGTACGCCACCACCGCTGGCGGCGTTACTAAACGTTAAAATTGTACCGGAAGTCTGGAGGGTATTACTTCTCCATACTTCGTAATAGAGGTCAACCGGAGCAAGTTTGTTCACATTCACAGCCTGACCCAGTTCCAGTCTTAGCCACAGATTTGTCGCATCATTGCCCTGATAGGCAGAACCTGTAATCTGGATGGTATCCAGATAAAGTGCTTTTGACAGATCATACGCTGAAATATTGGTTGCCAATTGCCGGGTTGTCATCGATGCATTGGTCCACCCCAGGCAATTATCGGTTCGCCGAACCATGGGAATATAGGTAATCGGACCAGCCCCACAGGAGCCAGGGCACATCAGTTTCGCCGTCATAGTAGCACAAACCATTCTGCCCATACACATACATCCGGTAGAGACGTTGTTAATCTGAACTACTCCATAATTTAACGTAAGTGAACTTGCACTTCCGCCCGCAGAACAGTCGTACAGCAGGTCAATTTCAGCCCAGCCCATTGTGGTCGAAGGAGATAAAATCCACAACGTATCTGAGCTGATGGTATAGGTGGCAGAGTCAGGACTATTAATATTATAGTATCCTCCATTGGTCCAGGTAGGATTTCCCGAACCAGCCACCTGCAACCCGGCAGGAAGCTTTAAAAACCAGTTGTACCGTGTTTGGGATGTTTTAAAAATGCTGGTATTGGATCCGATATTGCAGCTCAGCCGAACTCTGAAAGGGGTGTTGTTGTTGACATTGGCTGGCATATATCCGTTTGCTGACCAGTTCGATTCTGACCAGCTAAACCCTTGTCTGCGGTGTGTAGTTTGTAATACGCCATCACACATGGTATTGTACCTGATATCACCAGCAAGGCCTGCATTTGAAGCAATGGCAATATTGCAGGCCAGAGCACAATTGAAACTCACCTGAAATACTATTTGCACAGTAGATCCAGGGTTTAAATCATCATAAAACCCATCACCGTCAACATCCTCTAATCCTCCTGGACCATCAGGGTTAAAAGAGAAGACATTGTTCAGGTTTATGGTCAACCGTCCTCCGCTGTAAGTACTTGAAACAGGATTGCTGTTTATTGTAACATTCCCCATTGTACTGTATACATTGGTTTGAACCGCCTCCAGGCTGTTACTTCCACCATTGCCTCCAATCCTGAGGGTTACATTAAATGCTGAAGCAGCAATACTGTTACCTGTACCACTCCACGAGTAAGATGCCGTCAGGTTCACATTCCCACCGTTACCGGTTCCGCACAAATCCACATACCCGGGTGCGAGCCCGGAGGTAAAACCACTGAATGTGCCTACACCTGTAGCCATAGAAATGCTTCCACTACCTGTGGCGGTCTGGCACCAGCCACCTGCCAGAGCTGAGCAACCCCAACCGGCAATATACTCCGTAGTTGTATTGCATTTTTTTAATCTGAAGGACTCCGTTAATTGCACACTTTCACCGTTGGAAAAGATGGCATCTGGTCCTAGCGCATTCCCATCAAGGGTAAAAAACAATGTATCTCCGGAAATGGTATGTGGAAAAATCTGGTTTGCTCCGTGATACATTGAAACCAGTTCAATGCCGCCGGCAGGATATACCACGCAAAAATGCACTGCGCTGGCATTACCGGTTGCCCCATTGGTGATTGTGAAATTCCGGATGTAAATACCTCCAAGAACTGTATTGTTTACAGCAGGGGGCTGAATTAAGGTGAAGGATGGAAAATTGACATTATATGGATTGATCTGCGGATCATTTTCGGTAGTAGTACCTCCGGTACCGGAAACGTTGACTGCATCTTTAAAAACCCCGTTCGCCAAAGCATGCTGCCTTGATGCACAACCTGCTTCCCGCTGAATAGTAAACTCGATAAACTGGCCAACCGTTAATGTGGCAGGACTCAGCAGAAAGACAGGAGCAACCGGTGTGCCTCCATCTTCGGCAATGGTAACTCCGGGAGTTCCATCGGTACGGATCAGACTGCCCGCCACATAGCTGATACCCGGGGCAAGTTGTATGGTTACCGTGTTGTTTTGGGTTGAAAGAACGGCCACATCAATCTTAACCTTGAGTGTAGAAGGATTGAAACAGGCCGTCATGCTTTCTGCTACATCAGGATATTGAACCACAAACTGTGCGCTTATGGTTTGGCTTATAAAAATGCTCAAAGCAAAAATAAATGCGTTTATGCAGATAGTTCTCATATCTCTTTACTCTAAAAATTCAGGAAGTAATATTATGAAAAATTTAACAAATCTTCTGATTCTTTACAGAATCTGTTTTCACAAGAATATAAACAGAAACGGAGACTTGATTTCCAGTTCCCTATTTAGATTTTCAATGGTGATTCCGTTAATCTCAAAAAAAAAGGGAGGGTCTCCGCTGGAAACCCTCCCTTTTTAATAATTCAGCACAGTTCCCTTAGGGCAACTGCTCCAGGAAGAAGTCGAAGTTGTATTCGTTGAGGATATTCAACGGGTAAGTAAGTACATAGTTCAACAGCAGGGTACGGTCGGATTGGGCTCCCTGGTATTTCACCTTACCGTCGAGGTCTATGTCGCCGTGGTGATAACCAAATCCAAAGTCGTAGTTGTACTCCTGCAGCTGGTTGCCCGGATGGGTCAGCACGTTGGTCAGCAGGATGGCCGCGGCGATGCCGGCCATAGCCACC
>CAZJZF010000193.1:0-2281 GCA_964550385.1 uncultured Lentimicrobiaceae bacterium
CCAACTTCACATCACGGGTGTACAGGATGTTCTTTCCATCAGGGGCATAGGAAAACCCCGTGATGCTCTCCTTGAACCCTGTCAGAATTCTGAGCCTAGTGCCATCCGGGTCAATTTCATACATCTGCACAATTCCGCTGTCGTTGGGAGCCAGATATCCGATCCGTTTCCCATCGGGGCGCCACCGGGCATTCTGTTCCGAAAAGTCAGTCATGGTAATACGTTTTACCTTTGCCGGATTGGCAGTTTCAACTACATACAGGTCGCGGTTCCCTTTGTTTTTATCCGTATCGAACCAGGTAACCCCGTACAGCACTGATTTCCCATCGGGAGAAACCTGTGGTTCAGATACCCGGCCAAGTTTCCACAACACCTCTGCGGTCATGGTCTCAGGAAGAGAATCCACATGGATAACAGGATGCAGCGGATATTCAGCAGTTTTTTTGCATCCTCCGAACGATGCTGCTACCAGCACAGCGGCAGCCAATATCAGAATCTTTTTCATGGTAGATGGATTATGGAGTGAATAGATTTTATTGCATCGGGCTGTTCATTAAACGGACAACATCATCCCTTGCATCGCGTGCAGTTTGATATGAAGGATTGATTTCCAGTGCTTTGTCGTAATAAGCTTTGGCATTCATCAGGTCGCCAAGCCGTTCGTGGGCATACCCTTTGGCATAGTAAGCCTGAAAATAATTGGGATTGGCCTGAATAGCCTGTCCGAAATAGTCACGGGCAGCGTCGAATACTTTGAGTTCAATGTGGATATACCCAAGGCCATAGAAGGCATTGTCCCTGAATCCCATATCGTTCTTCAACCGGGTAACGGACAGGTAGGCATCGATGGCTTCATTGTATTTTCCGATATCCTGAAAAAATTTGCCGAGATTGTAATAAGCTTCAGCACTTTCGGGGTTGATGTTGAGGGCATTCTGATAATATTCAATGGCCAGGGGGTTCAATTTGTGGGTATAAATTACACCGAGATGGATATTCGCCCGGTAGTTGTTTTTATCCCTTTTCAGGGTTTCATTGAAATATCGGATGGCGTTGGCGGTGTCGCCTGCTTCGGTGAGGGCAAAACCGCTCATCAGCCAGGGGGTGGGGTTGGCGTCGTCGAGCCTGGCAGCGGTGTCAAGATACAAAAGGCTGGATTTATAATCCTTTAAGAAGAAGTATACTTCGCCAAGCTTCAGGAGGCTTTGGTAATCGGTGGCAGACAAGGATCTGGCCTGTTTGAGTGATTTTATGGTTTCGTGCACCTTCCCCAGGGAAAAGTAAACATCCCCACGGGTAATGAGGTAGGCAGGTTCTTGCGGATCCATCGCAATGGCTTTTTCGGCATCCGCCAGAGCGGCTTTCGGATCTTTAATGTCAAGATAAACCATTGCCCTGGCGTTGTAAAGGGCTGCATTGTCAGGGGAAGCCTCAATGAGTCTGTTGAGTTTTACGATGGTGTCAGGAAGCCCCTCCTCCTGGTTTGACGGCACCGGTTTGTGCCGGCATCCTGCCACAATGACAGCAATCGCAAAAATGGCTAACAGGGTTTTTAACAGATTGAATTTTATCATTATATCAAACAGTGTTAGGTATAACAGATCAATGTAAATGGGTTATTTATGAGGGTTCAAATCTGCAGAGAAATTGTATTTGAAATCTCCTTCGTTTGGCAGATCAGGTATCACTTGCTGCAGAAACCTAACCGACCGCTGCATGTCTTCGTACATCATTTTGTCGGTAGTAACGAATTCCACCTCTTTTCGGTATTTCGCCATGAATTCTTCGAGGTAGGGGGAGGTTTTCAAGGGTCTGCGGAATTCCATTGCCTGGGCAGCGTTGTACAGTTCAATAGCCAGGATCATCTCCAGGTTTGTTACCGAACGATAGGCTTTGGTAGCAGCATTGGCACCCATACTCACGTGATCCTCCTGACCCTGGCTCGATTCAATGGAATCGACCGATGCCGGGGTTGCCAGTTGCTTATTCTGGCTTACAATGCTGGCTGCCGTGTACTGGGGTATCATAAATCCCGAATTCAGTCCCGGGCTTGCCACCAGGAAGTGCGGAAGGCCCCGTTTGCCCGACAGAAGCTGATATGTCCTTCGTTCCGAGATATTTCCGAGTTCTGCCACCGCAATACTAAGGTTGTCGAGAGCAAAAGCCAGGGGCTGTCCGTGGAAGTTTCCGGCCGAAATGATCAGGTCTTCGTCAGGGAAAATGGTGGGATTGTCGGTAACCGAGTTGATGAAACAAGCGGAGCATTGCGGCCTGGTCTCAC
>CAZJZF010000193.1:2291-5384 GCA_964550385.1 uncultured Lentimicrobiaceae bacterium
TACGCCACATAGTTCACGGAATCTTTGGAAGCTCCGTGCACCTGTGGAATACACCGGAAGGAATAGGGATCCTGCACATGTGCCTTGGCACGGACAATTATTTCACTTCCTTCCAGAAGGTTCCGCATCCTCTCGGCAGTTCGGATCTGCCCTTTGTGAGGTCTGATGGCCTGGATAAGAGGATGGAAGGGTTCGATACGGCCGTCAAAGGCTTCGAGTGAGAGTGCCCCGATGATATCAGAGAGTTTCGAAAGTTTAAAGACTTTCAGGCAGAGGTAAACCCCGTATGCACTCATAAACTGGGTGCCATTCAGCAGGGCAAGCCCCTCTTTCGATTGCAGGGTGATGGGCTTCCAGCCAAATCTGTCACATGCTTCCGCAGCTTTCATCCGCTGTTCTCCCACATACACCTCCCCCAGCCCAAGCAGCGGCAGCGACAGGTGTGCCAGTGGCGCCAGATCTCCGGAAGCTCCCAGGCTTCCCATCTGATAAACCACCGGCAGTACATTGTGGTTGTACATTTCCACAAGGCGCTCTACTGTGGCAAGTTGTACCCCCGAATGCCCATACGAAAGCGACTGGATCTTCAGCAGCAACATCAGTTTTACAATGATACGCGGCACCTCCTCCCCCATCCCGCAGGCATGCGACTTCACCAGGTTCTCCTGCAGGGTGCTCAGGTCATCGTGTGATATGACGGTATCGCAAAGACTTCCAAAACCTGTGGTAACCCCATAGATCGGTTCCGTCTGACCTGCGATCTTCTGATCAAGATACGTACGGCATCGTGTAATCCTGCTAATAGCTTCATCCGATAAAGCCAAAGGCATATCCTGGTTCAGGATTTTGGCAATTCTTTCAAAATCAAGCTTTTCAATATTAATATAGTGCACGTCCCCCTCCATAGCCTGTTGATTTGTGGCAAAGGTAGCAATATCCCTGTAAATGCTATCTTTGCCTGATGGAAGAGATGATTCTGATTATTGATTTCGGTTCTCAGTACACACAACTCATCGCCCGCAGGATCAGGGAGTTGAATGTATATTGCGAGATCCATCCGTTTAATCACTTACCGAAAGATATCGGTACTATCAAAGGAGTAATCCTCTCAGGCAGCCCCTTTAGCGTGCGTGATGCAGAGGCTCCCATTCCGGATATTTCACTTTTCAGGGGTAACATTCCGGTTTTGGGGGTATGTTATGGAGCCCAATGGCTTGCAAGTACCGAAGGAGCGGATGTTATGCCCAGTAAAATCAGGGAATATGGCAGGGCAAGGCTCCATTTTGTGCATGGGGACAACCCTCTCATCGGTGGCATGTCAGAAGGGAGCCAGGTGTGGATGTCTCACGGCGATACCATCCGCCGGCTGCCCCATCGCTTTGAGGTGATCGCATCCACCTTTGATGTGGAGGTGGCCGGATTTAAGATCGAAGGGGAACCCACCTGGGGAATTCAGTTTCACCCAGAGGTGTATCATTCCATGGAAGGTATGATATTGCTTCGCAATTTTGTTGTGGATATTTGTGGATGCAGTCAGCAGTGGACTCCTGACTCTTTCATTGAGACCACAATTGCTGAACTGAAACACATGCTGGGGAACGACAAGGTGGTACTTGGGCTTTCGGGAGGGGTCGACTCCTCGGTGGCTGCAGTATTGCTCCACCAGGCCATCGGGAAAAACCTGTACTGCATATTTGTGAACAATGGGTTGCTCCGCAAGAATGAATACGAGGATGTGCTGCATTCATACAGAGATATGGGACTCAATATCTCAGGGGTGGATGCTTCCCGGCAGTTCTATGCTGCACTCGAAGGGGTAAGCGACCCTGAGGGGAAGCGAAAGGCAATTGGCAGAACATTTATCGAAGTTTTCGACCATGAGGCACATCTTATTTCCGGAGTGAAATGGCTCGGACAAGGCACCATCTATCCGGATGTGATTGAATCGGTGTCGGTAAAAGGTCCCTCCGCTACCATCAAATCGCACCATAATGTCGGAGGGCTTCCCGATTTCATGAAGCTAAAGGTGGTTGAGCCCCTCAGGTCGCTGTTTAAGGATGAGGTACGTCTTGTTGGCAAAGCACTGGGGATCAGCCAGGAGCTTCTTGGAAGGCATCCCTTCCCCGGGCCGGGGCTTGGCATCAGGATTTTGGGGGAAGTAACCGAAGAGAAAGTAAAGATTCTGCAGGAGGTAGACCATATTTACATCAACGGATTGAAAGAATCTGGCCTGTATGGGCAGGTTTGGCAGGCAGGTGCCATCCTGTTGCCGGTGCAGTCTGTTGGGGTTATGGGGGATGAACGTACCTACGAAAGCGTAGTGGCACTCAGGGCTGTGGGTTCAACCGACGGGATGACTGCCGACTGGTCCCATCTTCCCTATGAATTTCTTGCAGGCATCTCCAACGATATCATCAACAAAGTAAAAGGGGTCAACCGTGTTGTATACGACATCAGTTCAAAACCTCCGGCTACCATTGAATGGGAATAGAATTTTTTGGCGTAACTTCGCCGGTGTAGATCAAACAATCCTACTGAAAGCTTATCCTATGGCTTTATCCAGATTTTCCTTAATAACATTGCTGCTCTTTCTAACGATGCAGCTCGCAGCGCAGCCTGTTACTGTTAGCCGTTCGGATGTGAAGGTAACAGAGAATGGCCAGGTGTTTTTTGTGCATACTGTGGCTCCGGGACATACTCTCTATTCGGTAGCGCGAGCCTATGAAGTGGACCAGGCTGAAATCATCCGGTTTAACCCGTCAGCAGCATCCGGTTTGCAGGCAGGACAAATCCTGAAAATTCCGGATACCGGCACACATGGACAGAATCCCGTAAACGAAACCGGCAAGTCTGCCGCCGGAATTTCCCATTTTGTTGCAGCAGGAGAAACCCTCTTTGGAATTGCCCGCAAATATGGCGTGATGCCTGTTGAGATCATCAGAGCCAATCCCCAGGTGCAATCCTTCGACAATCTGGCCATCGGTCAGGAGCTTACCATACCGGTATCGAAACAGCTGGGCGAAGGTGTTTCTGTAATTCACATTGAAAAAGACAGCATCATCGTTCATGAAGTACAAAGGAATGAATCCCTGT
>CAZJZF010000194.1:0-2561 GCA_964550385.1 uncultured Lentimicrobiaceae bacterium
TCATTTGAAAGAGAAAACTATGAAATACTACGAGGAGCATTTGCCTGCCGATACATTTATCAGGATTCACCGAAGTTTCATTGTTAATGTAACGCAGATCAAAACTATATACCTCTTTGGCAAAGAGACCTGGAATGTGGTTCTGAAAAACGGTTCAGAGATTCGGGCAAGTCAGCAGGGATATAAAAAGCTCAGGGAGCTGATCTCAGGTTGAAAGTACGGAAGAGCAATAAGATGATTCAGATATTGTGGTTTGTTTTTGATGAGTTATCTTTGTTGGGATGAATTATGCATTCCTTATGTTTATTGATAAAATCCAATACCCTGAGCAATGAAATATCTCTGCCGAATGATCGTTTTAGCCGCTTTCTCTTTGTGGCTCACCAACGGGCTTAAGGCTCAGTGCTGCATCTTTTCCCATCAGCAACAGATTGAACCCCCGACTTCGGCAGCCACTTTTGGAGTTGCCCTTGGAGATCTGGATGGGGATTCAGATATGGATGCAGTAGCTATATCGGCCTATTATGGTGTGGATGTGTATTTTAACAACGGAAGCGGGACTTTTACTTTGGGAGCACAGTATGCCACCGCTCCGAATCCTGATTTTTACGGTGTGCATGTAGTTGATATTGATAACGATAATGATTCTGATATCATCGCCATCCCCTTTTATTCTTCAGCCAGCCTCACTATCTTACTGAACAACGGCACGGGAGTTTTTACCGGTTACAATGTTTCGTCGAACATGGCCTGTTACAATGCTGCAGTGGGCGATATCGACGGCGATGGTGACCCTGATCTGTTCATGCCGAATTCAGGAGGTGGTAGTGGCAAGATCTTTAAAAACAATGGCATCGGTTTGTTAACATTGCATCAAACCCTGGCAGGAGCCAGAGGGCATGATGTTGAGTTTGGGGATCTCGACAATGACGGTGATCTGGATGCCTTTGTGGTTGAAAACAGCTCCTATGGCAACACCATATTTCTGAACGACAGCGCCGGAAATTTTACCCTGTTCGGAACCCCGTTCGGCTCCAATTGCACCTATGTGGATTTGGGAGATCTGGACAAAGACGGAGATCTGGATGCCTGGGTGGGCAAATTCGGAAACACGTGCGAAATCTGGCTTAACAACGGCACCGGCAGTTTTTCACTTCACAGTTCCATCAATACAGGATCATACTGCAAGTCCGTAAATCTCTACGATTTCGACAATGACGGTGATCTGGATGTATTCCTGGGGTTTTACAGCTCCAATCCTCAGATATGGGCCAACGGTGAAAACCTGAATTTCTCCTTATGCTACCAGGCACCAGCAGGCTCCAGCTGTCATGGGCAGGCAATCGGGTTCATCAACAACGACAGCTATATCGATATCTATTCCGGGTATTTCAGCAACAACGACGGTGATTATGTTTTTCTCAATGCAAGCCCCACAATTCAATATAGCGGCAGCCCTTATTGTCCGAATAATTCTATACCCCAAACCGTAAACCTTATGGGCACCCCAGGAGGAATATTCGGGGTGGTTCCGACAGGGCTTGGTATTGATACAGCGACGGGTACCTTTATTCCCTCGGCAGGTATTCCGGGCAGCTATTTCATAACGTACACTGCTGCAGGATGCACAGTGACATTTCCGGTGGTCATCAAACACCTCGATACCAGTGTAACAGCAACCGATTCAACCCTTTTTGCCAATCAGGACTCGGCAACCTATCAGTGGGTTGACTGCAGCAACAGCTTTCAACCCATAGCAGGCCAGACCGCCAGGTTTTTCAAGCCAGCAGCATCCGGTACCTATGCTTTGGTGATAACTTATGATGGATGTACCGATACATCATCCTGCTATGCACTTTCGGTTTACAATACGGTTGGTGAACCTGAGAAACCCTTCCGGGCGTATTTGGTTCCCAATCCCGCATCAGAGCAAATTACCCTGATTACAGACCGGGATTTTCAGGGGCAGCGGTATACCGTTAAAGATATTACCGGAAGGATGATCCAGAGCGGTATAATTTCAGGGACAAGCATCAGGATTGATGTTTCACATTTGCCATCAGGAATCTATTTGTTATACCCCGGAAATGAATCCACCCGGATTCTGAAGTTCGTAAAGAAATAAAAACCACCCTGATTTTCAGGATGGTTTTGCTTTGTGGGACGTACTGGATTCGAACCAGTGGCCTCATGTCTGTGAAACATGCGCTCTGAACCGGCTGAGCTAACGTCCCGGAAACCGGATTCTAAGCAGCAAAATTATGAAATCTTTATCTTGTGGAACAAAGATTTTAAAAACTTGTCAAATGACGAGCTCCAAGCCGTTCAGCCCAGTTTTCCGGATAACCTTTGTAATACCCACCCCAGGGCTTCTTATAAATTATACGATGAATTTGTGCATACAGGATTCTGACCAGAGATGGTATTCCCACTGCGATCAGGTACATCGGGCCAAGCCACTGCGATTGTATTGCATGACCGTATTCGTGGGCTTTGCTTTCTTTGTCCATGATTCCGGTCTGATCCTTAAAAACCGGATAAAACACAAAGTATCCCAGGCT
>CAZJZF010000194.1:2661-5378 GCA_964550385.1 uncultured Lentimicrobiaceae bacterium
TACAAAGGAAGAAGGCAGAGTGCCAATGTGGAAGATATGAGAACAGCTGGCAGCAGACCTAAAGTAGGTCTCAAGGGGGGGCTTATTGGCACGCTGGTACTTGCAGCTATTGTTTATTTCATTGGCGGAGATCCGTTGTCGGTGATCAATCTTGGAGAGCTTACCAACCAAACCACAGGTACAGAAGAGAAATCCCTGTCGGCCAAAGAGCAGGAGATGGGTGAATTCGTCTCCGTTGTTCTGGCCGATATCGAAGATGTATGGCATAAGCTGTTCAGCGAAATGGGTCTTGAATACAGAGAACCCAAGCTGGTCCTCTTCAGGGGAAGTGTTAGTTCGGCCTGTGGCTATGCCCAGGATGCTACCGGCCCTTTTTATTGTCCGGGAGATGAGAAGGTTTACATCGATCTGGAATTCCTGGAAAAGCTGCAGGGCAAATTAGGGGCGCAGGGTGATTTTGCCGTAGCCTATATTCTGGCTCACGAAGTGGGGCACCATGTGCAGAACCTTCTCGGAACCATGGAGAAACTGAACAATTTGCGGGGTTCAGGAGCAAGTCAGTCAGCTATAAACCAAATGACTGTAAAACTGGAGCTTCAGGCAGATTTTCTTGCCGGTGTTTGGGTGCACCATGGTCAGAAAATGTTCAGTTTCCTCGAAGAGGGAGATCTTGAGGAGGCGTTGAACGCTGCCAGTGCTGTGGGAGATGATCAGATCCAAATGAAAACGCAGGGTCATGTAACCCCCGACTCTTTTCAGCACGGCACTTCGGAGCAGCGCAAAGGCTGGCTTGCCAAAGGCATACGGACCGGGGATATCAGTCAGGGCGATACTTTCAATACAAGAAAACTGTAAAAAAAGGGAATCACTTCTTAGAAATTGGCAAAATGCCGGCCATCTCCCCGATTACATTAACCAGGTCACTCCCGGTGGGTACAACAATCTTGGAATTCTGCTCAAGTGACCTTTCCAAAGCCTCCAGCTTCCGCAAAATCTGCGCATTGCCAATGAAGTACTTATCTGCAGCTTCATTCACAAGCCTGATGGCTTCAGCTTCCCCTTCGGCATGAAGTATTTTCGACTGTTTGAATCCTTCGGCTTCCTTGATCTTCGCACGTTTTACCCCATCTGCTACCGTTTCGGCTGCCGTAGCGGAGTCAATGGCTGCAATCTTCTCATTCTCTGCCTTTACCACTTTGTTCATGGTTTCCTGCACATCTTTCGGAGGATCAATTTCTTTCAATTCTGTCCGTACAATCTCAATGCCCCAATTGTGGGTTTCTTCGTGTAAGGTACCATACAACTCTGCATTGATTTTCCCCCGTTCGCTGTTGGCCGATTTTAAAGTCATGGTTCCAATGATATTACGCAAGGTGGTACGGGCAAGATTCACAATCTGATACCTGTAATTGTTGACATTATAGATGGAACCTTTCACGAATTCCTCTTCAGCCTTCACCCTGAAGTACACCTGGGCATCCACCCTGGCATTCAGGTTATCGTTGGTGATGATTTCCTGGGGTTCAGCATCTACCATCTGTTCTGTAACATTCACCAGAAAAATCCGGTCGATGATAGGGATGATCCAGTGAAAACCCGGGCCGGCAAATTTGTGGTACTTTCCCAACCGTTCAATAAGGCCTCTTTGGGTAGGGCGTACGATCCTGATTCCGGCAAAAAAGATCACTACTACCGGAATGATGATGTAATACAGATTGTTCATCGTGTGTAATGGTTTTAGGTTAATATTTATCTGAACTGCTGTTCTGATTTTCGAAATACCTTTCAGCTCCGAAAGATAGGAATAATTTCGGGGAATTGTACCCGCAAGCGAAGATAACAAAGGCAGAAACTACAACGAATTGTTTGTCAAGAAGTAAAATATTTCCGCTTAAACCAGAAGGCCACACCCACCAGGGCAATCATCACAGGTACCTCCACCAGGGGGCCTATCACTGCGGCAAATGCCTCACCGGAATTCATCCCAAAAATGGCAATGGCAACTGCAATGGCAAGTTCGAAATTGTTGCTGGCAGCCGTAAAAGACAGGGTTACCGATTGCGCGTAATTCGCCCCTACCTTTTTGCTCATCACAAAGGAAATTAAAAACATCGCAACGAAATATATCAGCAGGGGAATGGCAATCAACACAACATCCAGTGGTATTTTGATGATGTATTCCCCTTTCAGGGAGAACATCACTATGATGGTAAATAGCAATGCAATAAGTGTTAGTGGACTGATTTTCGGGATAAATTTCCGGTGGTACCAGTCTTTGCTTTTTACACGGATAAGAATAAATCGTGTAAGAAATCCGGCAATGAATGGAATGCCCAGATAAATGAAGACGCTTTCGGCGATGGTACCAATAGTGATTTTCTCGACAGCATCGTTGGTGGGGATACCAAACCAACCCGGAAGAATGGCAATAAAAAACCAGGCGTACACGGAAAAGAAGAGTACCTGAAAGATGGAGTTAAATGCCACCAGGCCAGCGGCGTATTGGGTATCCCCTTTGGCCAGGTCGTTCCATACAATCACCATAGCGATGCAGCGGGCCAGGCCTATCATGATAATGCCGTACATGTAAGGTAGGTTGGCGTTGTTTTCGCCCGGAAACAGCTTGAAGAACAGAATCGCCAGAGCGAACATCAGCACAGGCCCAATAATCCAGTTCTGCACGAGGCTGAGAAAGAGCACTTTCCAATTTCGGAAAA
>CAZJZF010000195.1:0-5364 GCA_964550385.1 uncultured Lentimicrobiaceae bacterium
ATACCTGTATTTACAATGTTATCGAGTGAATTTGATGTGGTTTTGGTTTCGTTATCAGATACTCCGGGCACATTTTGGGTACGGTATTCTTTGATTACCGGAATAATCACTTTTGACACCAGGGCGTAAGTAAATCCGGCAAGCAGAAGTATTACAGCAGCAGCGGCAACAGCTCTCAGCCGGTAGGGAACAAACCTCACCATGCGATGGTTGCCTCCATTGGCTGCAGCTTCCTGGTCAATTCGTTCCATTATCCGGTCGTGAAGGGTATCAAAATACCCCTCCGGAGCGGCATAGGGGATCTCTTTACCGGCATTTTTCAATGCTTCCGGCAATGGATCCTCTGAATGGTTGGTATGGATATTCTTTTTCACCCTGTTTACTGACTGTTTGGTTAGATGTATTAAAAGGCCCCGGGTTTAATCCCCCAGCAGATATTTCTCGATTTTTTTTGCAGCGAAGTGATAGGAGGCTTTCAGCGCCCCTTCTGAAGTGTTCAGAACCTCTGACATCTCTTCGTAGGGCATCTCTTCAAAATACCGCAGGTGGAATACCAGGCGTTGCTTCTCTGGCAGGGTTAGGATGGCCTGCTGCAACTTCTCCTCAATTTCCGTACAGCTGAAATCAACATGGTCATGAACCTGGTTTGCAAGATGCTCCTGAAATGCTGTCTGCGACAAGGCCAGATTTTTCTTCTTTTGATTCAGGAAGGTGATGGATTCGTTTGTGGCAATACGGTAGAGCCACGAAAAAAGCGCACAGTTTTCCCGAAAATTTGGCAGGCCGCGCCAGGCTTTTATCAGCACATTCTGAAGCACATCGTCGGCATCATCATGGCTTATGACCATCTTTCTGATGATCCAGTACAGCCGCTTCTGGTATTGGTTTACAAGGATGGAGAAGGCATTGCGCCGGGTTGATTCATCCTGGAATAAGTCAAGTATTTCGCGGTCGCTGTACGTCTCCATTTGGGTTGTTAACTTTCTGATCAGCCTTTGCGCTGCAGGGCTTTGAGGGCTGCCTCCACGATGGCCCGGGCGGTGAGCCCGTACTTCTCCATCAGTGCATCCGGGGTGCCGCTTTCACCAAAACGGTCGTCTACGGCCACCATCTCAACAGGGGTGGGTAACTCTTCTGCCAGCAGGCGGCAAACCGATTCACCCATACCACCGTTTTTCAGGTGCTCTTCAGCTGTCACGGCACACCGTGTTCTGGCAACGGAAGTAATGACTGTTTCCCTGTCCAAAGGTTTAATGGTGTGGATATTTATTACCTCTGCTGCGATGCCCTGTCCCTTCAGCATCTCTGCGGCTTCAATAGCCTTCCATACGAGATGACCGGTGGCAAATATTGTAATATCCTTTCCTTCAATAAGATATAATGCCTTCCCAATTTCAAATACCTGGTCTGCAGGGGTGAAATTGGGCACGGCAGGTCTCCCGAAGCGCAGATACACCGGTCCGTTCCATGCTGCGATGGCTTTGGTAGCGGCAAAGGTCTGGTTGTAGTCGCAGGGGTTGATGACCGTCATTCCCGGCAGCATTTTCATCAGTCCTATATCCTCCATAATCTGATGGGTAGCACCATCTTCCCCCAGGGTAATGCCGGCGTGGGCTGCGCAGATTTTTACGTTTTTACCGGAATAGGCTACCGACTGGCGGATCTGGTCGTATACCCTTCCGGTGGAGAAGTTGGCAAAGGTTCCTGTAAATGGTATCTTCCCGGCTGTGGCAAGTCCGGCTGCCATTCCTATCATGTGGGCTTCGGCAATGCCGGTCTGGAAGAAGCGCTCCGGAAATTCCTTTGCAAAAGCATCCATTTTCAGGGAGCCTGTGAGGTCTGCGCACAGTGCTACTACATTTTCGTTTTCTCTGCCCAACTCAAGCAAGGCAGCGCCAAATCCGCTACGGGTGTCTTTTTTATCAGTAAAATGCAGCATAAGTATCAGAAATTGAAGTGGTATGTAACATTATTGTGTAATCTGTATTCTTAAACTTTCTCCTGATTTGACCTGAAACTCTTTCTCAACGGTTTGAAACGATCGTGTGGCAAACCGTGAGCGGAAAAGGATGCGATAGCTGCCCGGTTGCAGGATAAGGGTCTCCTGCAGAACGTTGCTGTTCAGATTCTGGATCCACTCCAGTGTCCTGCCATTGTCAACGTACAACGAACCAAATCCTTTGGTGGGATAACTGATCTGTGCCAGTCCGGGAACCGGAATCACCACTTCGGTGGTTTTGCTCTGGCTTATCTCCACATCCGGAATGATGATTCTGGGCAATGTAAGGATTTCGAGTTCATATTTTCCGGTGATGTATTTTTCGGGATCTCTGAAGCCCTGAACATGCAGGGTGGTTTTTTCTCCGGGTTTCCGCACAATACACAGCAGGTCTTTGTAGAGGTTATCGTGCCCGCCTACTTTCAGTGCCAGATAACCCTGCGGGGCGTCGATACCAACAACGGTGTGTTTCCCGGGGGTGAGTTTAACGCTGTCCTTTCTTACAGAAGGGATTGTGTGAACTACAATATCATATAGGGAAAGCGGATCAATCACCAGGGTGTCGGGAACTCCTCTGGTGGTCATGGTATGCACGAAATTGTACCGGATTTGGCCCGTGTAATGGTCATAAAACGTCATGTTGACGTTGGTTTCTGTGGCCTTTTCGTATTGATCCAGAAGGTTTACCTGCAGGGTAGTGGAGTTGAGGGCCTGGGCGATTACCACATTGAGGGCAGTGCGAAAAGCTTTTTCACTGGTAGCATCAAAGTACTGTCCCACGCAATCAAAATCTGCGCTGAAATCCTGCCCAACTCCTATGATAAAGGGCTTCAGGATGATGCCGTTCTTTTGTAGTTGTCTCGAAACAGCGCAGGGATCCCCCGAACACTCTTCAATGCCGTCGGTAATGAGCACGATGATGTTGCGGCAGTTGGTGCATCTGGGGAAGTCGGTGCCAGAGGCTTCCAGCGTGCGGGCAATGGGGGTGGTACCTTTGGGCACAACACTGTTGATTTTTTGTTTGATCTTTCCAATATTCGATGGCCCGAAAGGAACCTCCAGCTTTGTATCATCGCAATCCTGTGGTGGGAATGGTTTCTGGTGGCCGTATATCCGTAAGGCATACTCTACGTTTGGAATATCAGCAATACTGTCGAGTAGTTCGGTCATCATCTTCTTGGCAATGTTGATCTTACGATCACTCTGCCACAATCCGAACATGGAATTTGAGGCATCAAATACAAACAGGATACGGGTAAGAGGTGGTTCCTGATCAGCCTTTTTCCCTGATGGCTGTGCCCACAATGGGAAGGATGCTGTCCAGACAAGCAGGGAAATGAAAAGTATTTTCAGGATTCTACCCATGGTGTTGATTTGGTTTCCCAATCGAACGCAATTGACAGTATTTCAGTATGCAGCAGTATAATCTCCGAGGGTTTCAGGCAGCTGTGCCAATGCCTTTTCAAGTTGATCATCGTTTGGGGCTACACCGTGCCAATGATGGGTGCCCATCATAAAATCAACGCCAAACCCCATTTCGGTATGGGCAAGCAGCACCACGGGCTCTCCTTTGCCTGAGGCTGCCACCGCTTTCCTCAGGGATTCAACCACCTCTTCCATCCTGTTTCCGTTGCATTCAAGCACTCGCCATCCAAAGGCTTCCCATTTTTTTGCGAGATTTCCCAGGGAAATCACATCGTCTGTAGGGCCATCAATCTGTTTCCGGTTGTAGTCCACAATGGCAATCAGGTTGTCATTTTTTTTTGCTCCGGCATACATTGCAGCTTCCCAGATTTGTCCCTCCTGAAGCTCTCCATCGCCATGCATACAAAACACCCTCTTTAAATCCTTCCTAAGCTTTTTACCGGCTGCCATCCCAATGGCAACCGATAAACCCTGCCCCAGTGATCCGCTGGCAATCCTTATGCCCGGCAATCCTTCGGCCGGAGTTGGGTGCCCCTGCAGCCGTGTATCCAGTTTCCTGAAAGTATTCATCTCACTTGTCGGAAAGTATCCATACCGCGCCAGTACGCTATACCAGGCGGGTGATATGTGCCCGTTGGAAAGAAAAAAAACATCTTCGCCAATCCCTTCCATTGTAAATCCTCCTGGATCAGGTTGCATCACTTCAAAGTAGAGGGCGGTAAGCAAATCTGCACACCCCAGGGATCCACCCGGATGCCCCGATTTGGCACCATGAACCATCCGCAGGATATCACGTCTCACCTGTGTTGAGATTCGCTCCAGTTGCTCAATGCTGTATGCCATATTTATCGGTAATAATTAGTTTTGAGATTTGTTACTGAAACTGATGGTACAAATGTACGTGATATGATGAAGATTCTGAGGTTACTGATACCTGTTTATCAAAATGATTTTAACAAAAGGGGCTGTCCTTTCGGAACAGCCCCTTTGCATTGGTTTTACAAACCGACTACTGGAGAATCAATCTGATGGTCCTGGTAGCCTTTTCATTCGAAAGCCTCACTGTGTAAACACCGGCAGGATGGTTTGACAGATCGATGTTCCTGCTATGGGTTTCAGGATTTTCGATGTTGAAGGTTTCCCTTGCGATAAGCTGCCCCAGTTCGTTGAAGAGGCTCATCTCAGTGTTTCCTGTGAAGTTGCTGATAGTCAGGTTAAAGATACCTGCTGAAGGATTCGGATAGGCCGTTACAGATTCAGATCCGGCCTGTGTTCCGCCGATTTTGCATACCACAACTGTTACCTGAATGGCTTTTGTAGTGCTGCAGCCCTGGGCATTGGTAGCTGTTACGGAAATAACGTGGACCCCGGCACCCAGAATTGCACCATCAACCATGATGGATTGGGTGTTGGCACCTGTAGACCACAGATAACCTGTGGCACCTGAGTCGGCAGTGAGGGTAAGTGTCTGGTTGGTGCAGATGGTGGTGTCATTCGGTCCATTGAGTGCCGGTCCGGCCTGTACGGTAATGTTGTGATTTGCTGCAGTTACACAACCAAACCCATTGGTATAGTTGTAAGTAACGGTATGAACACCTGCTCCGGCAACTCCGGGGTTGAACAGGTTGCCCGACATGCCGGGTCCGGTGTAGGTACCCGCCGGATTGGCAGGGCTTCCGGACATGACTACGGGTGCACCACTCTGGCATATTGTGGCAGGTCCGATCAAAGTTGCTGCTGAAACAGGGCGAATGTAAATCACCATCTTGATGGTTCTAGAACAACCTGTAACCGGATCAGTATAAGCATAGAAGAGGTTGTATCCACCCACCCCTGCCACAACAGGATCCAGCACATTACCTGTAAGGCCGTTTCCGCTGAAAGTGTATGTACCTCCGGCTGGTGCTGCATTCAGGGTTAACGGTCCCTGATTTATGCAA
>CAZJZF010000196.1:0-5338 GCA_964550385.1 uncultured Lentimicrobiaceae bacterium
TCTCCTACCAGGTAGTCGCAAGAGAATACATCTCCGTTGTGTTCAACCACCAGATAACTACCGCATCCCAGGCTATAAGTGCATTCAGGAATTTCCATCCCCATATGGCCATGGAGTGCATTCTCGATGAAACGGATGGAAGGTGCGCTTCCTTTGGTCGAATAGTCATGATACCAGAGATCAAAGATCCTGCACATAAAATCGCCCCACAATGCAGGTGCAACCGAGTACCCGGACAGCTTTCCATCCGGCGCATATTCTGCCACAGGAATAAACTGCAGCCAATCCATGGAATGCTCCCTGAAAAACCGGTACAGGCGGTCAGGTTCCCGGGCAGAACGACTGGTAACGCATGCCAGAATGTTGGTGGCAATGCCCGACTGCTGAAGCCTCTTCCAGGTTTGCATCACGTTACGGTAACTCCCTTTGCCGTTGGGGGTTTTTCGATAGAGGTCATGAACATCTTCCGGACCGTCAAGCGAAAGCCCTACCAGAAATTGGTAAGCCGCCAGCAACGAATACATTTCGGGATGAACGGCAAATCCATTGGTTTGCAGCAGGTTGCTGATCTCTTTGTAGCTTCTGTCGCCGTATTTAACCATCAGATCCAGTGCTTTCCTGAAAAATCCGGGACCGGCCAGGGTGGGTTCTCCTCCCTGCCAAACAATACCTATTCTGTTTCCGCTTTGTTCCATCACCTGCCGGATCAGCACTTCGAGCGTGTCGTCGTCCATCACCCCTTCTGTGGGATACTGAAGCTCTTTGTTCAGATAGAAACAATAGGAACACCGGAGGTTGCACCTTGAACCGGTGGTTTTAACGATGATGGTATGCAAAGGGCGCTGGGGCATTATTTCACAATCACTTCGTCGCAAAACAGCCAGGCTGGCTGACCGGCACCGGGATGATCCGGTGGGCAGGTACCGATATTTACCGCCCGTACCGAGATGCGTTTCAGATCCCTGGCTCTGAAGGTGAAGGAGTAGATCACAACCTCTCCGCCCCCCTTTCTGGGTTCCCGCCTGATGTCGGGTTCCGGCTGCAGCACCTCCTGACTTTTCCCGCTTCCGCTGAAAACCTGAACCGTATCCGGGGCAAAAATCCACGATTCCGGCAGGTGCAGAAAACGGACCTCAACGGTATTGGCCCGTGTTTTTTTATCGAGTTTTATCGATACATCAAAAGGAACGCCCCTGAAGCCATTCCATGCAGGAGACAAGGTGTTTGCATCACAATCCGGATGATCGATATTCCCGTTGGTAAGGGGATTTTCCGTATCACCCCGGTACCGGAGCGAATAGGAGTACCGGAGTTTGTAAGGGCTGTTCAGTGCAAGGTTTGGCACCTTTTGAATGCAGGGGGGCACGGTCATATTGGTATCCCCGTATTGTTCCTGCAGAGCCTTGAGCTTATGGTGCATCATTCCAATAACATCCCAATATTCCGGGTCACCGTATACGTTTTTCATCTCACCCGGGTCCTTTTCCAGGTCATAGAGTTCCCAATGATCGATATCGTGATAGAAGTGAATGAGTTTGTACCGGTCGGTGCGGATGCCATAATGCCGTTTCACCGAGTGGGGCCCGGGATATTCAAAATAGTGGTACCAAACGGCATCTCTCAGTCGTTCTGTGGTGTCGATGAAATCCTGAAAACTTTTGCCCTGGACCGAGGCAGGAGCCTCAATGCCAGCCATATCCAGCAGGGTAGGGGCGAGGTCGATATTCATCAGCAACTGGTCGTTCACTGTTCCGGGTTTTATCTGTCCCGGCCACGAAATCAGCAGAGGCATTCTGAGGCTCTCTTCATACATAAACCGTTTATCGAACCAGCCATGTTCACCCAGAAACATTCCCTGGTCAGAAACATACACCACGATGGTGTTCTCCTCCAGATGATGTTGTTTCAGCCAGTCAAGCACTTCGCCAACCTCCTGATCTACTGAGTAAACGGTTGCGAGATAATCGGCAAGATACCTGCGGTATTTCCACTCCATCCATCGGTTGTAATCCTGTTCCGCCTGTTTCGCTCCTGCATTGCGCACTGCGAAAAGGCTGTCGATGAAATGCTTTTCGGCTGCTGCTAACCGGCCATACCCGGAGGGTTCATTCCCTGCAGTTTCGGGTGGTAGCTTCAGGTCATACGATCGCTCCAGATCAGTTGCAATCGACATTTTTTGCTGTTGCGCGGCAGTGCGGTGGTAGTAATCATCTTTGAAGGTGGCTGGCACGGGCAATGCGGCGGTGTCGTACAGTGTTATCAGGTCCAGGCGGGCTTGCCAGTTGCGGTGTGGCGCCTTGTGGTGGATCATAACGGCAAAAGGCCTGGTGGTATCGCGGGCATCCAGCCAATCCAGAGCAAACTGTCCGATCAGGTCGGTTACATAACCATCGTGCTTCACACGCTTCCCATTTTCGATGAAATCGGGATGGTAATACTCGCCCTGCCCGGGCAGGATTTTCCAGGTGTCGAATCCTGCCGGATCGCATCCCAGATGCCATTTGCC
Source organism: uncultured Lentimicrobiaceae bacterium (assembly GCA_964550385.1). Lineage (GTDB taxonomy): Bacteria > Bacteroidota > Bacteroidia > Bacteroidales > SKPS01 > SKPS01. The sequence continues at coordinate 2,507 of CAZJZF010000196.1, forward strand.
AAACAGGGCTGTCTGATACCCGTTTTGCTTCAGCAACATGGGTAAAGTCTGGAGGCTGCTGTCGCAATGGCTGGCATTGTTGATGAAACCGTGCTGGTGGCTTAACTGACCCGACAGGATGGAAGCACGGCTGGGACCGCTGATGGCGTTGGTGCAGAAGCAGTTGGTGAAACGAACGCCGTTCTCAGCAATGCGGTCGATATGGGGCGTTTGGTTTAATGCTCCGTTGTAACAACTGATGGCATTGGCAGCGTGGTCATCGGCCATGATGAAGACGATATTCGGCTTCTGCTTTTCCTGTCCGTGAAGAGCACCCGCCTGTAGAACGATGGCTGCCCCCAGGGGCATCAGAATCCGGCCTGGAATCGATGATTTCATAATTTGAAATGATTAAAGTTTGTGTTGAAAATCACCATGGCTTCTTCAAGTCGTTGTTTTTCAGAATTTGTGCCGTCGATCCATTGAATTTTGATCCCTTTCTTCTCCATCCTTCTGAACCAGGTCATCTGCCGTTTGGCAAACTGGTGGATGGCGGTGTTGAGCAGTTGAACCATTTCATTGTACGATGTAACACCGGTGATATAATCGGTAACATACCGGTATTCAAGCCCATAGTATCGCATCTGACCGGGGGTAATGCCTTCGTCGAGCAGGGATGAAACCTCTTCCACGAGCCCCTCTTTCAGCCGCTGGTGCAGCCTTTGGGTGATCCGCTTCCTCACTTCGTCGCGGGGAACCTCCAGCCCCAATACTAAATGGTCAAAATCCAGAGTCGGTTGTTCTGTTGGTACTGTTTGCTCTGCCTGCACCGCAATCTCAACAGCCCGGATAAGCCTTTGGCGGTCATTGGTATCGGTGGTGTTGTGCAGTGGCTTGTGCTTACTTAGCATGGCGATGAGCTGTTCATCCGGCAGGGTTTCAAGCCGATTTCTCAGCTCCGGATCCTGTGGGGCAGGATGCAATCCATAGCCGGCAATCACCGCTTCGAGGTACATGCCGCTGCCGCCACACAGGATGGGTACCTTAGACCGTGCAATGATATCAGCATAAACACTTCTGAAATCCTGCAGGAAATGATACAGATCATACGCTTCACCCGGTTCCGCTACATCGGTGAGGTGATGTGGAATGGTATTGCCATCAACCACATAATCAGACACATCCTTGCCCGTTCCGATGTCCATCCGGCGGTACACCTGGCGGGAGTCGGCAGATATCACTTCGCCATCCAACGCATGGGCCAACAGTGCCGCAAGCCGGGTTTTGCCGACGGCGGTGGGTCCCAGCAAGGTGATCAGACTATAGGGTTTCGTCATGGTATTTGCGCATCTCAAGCTCATTTTCCCAAACCAAATCTCTTAAACCTGACAACCGTTTTGTTCCGGCAGTCGATTCTTCAAAACAATCTTTCGGCAACTCTGTCCCCTCCAGAAACAATTGCACGTTGGCGCGAAGTGCATCCTCCGGGTCATCGGCCGCTGCCTCCCGCCGCATCCACTGCCAGATCCGAAGCCCGTCGATCTTCTGGTGGCAAGCCTTCACAAAGGTGCGCTCTGAAGCAGCATTTCTGCGCAGGGTGTTCCACGGTAACTCTCCGAACACCGATTGCAGAAATAGATCAGCAGAGGTATGCAGGTTCTTTTGGTAAAGTTCGGGAAATAGATCATACAAATCACGCAGCGTATCGAAATGTTTGGGGTGGATAAAACGATACCGGTCCGGAAAGCCTGCCATCCCCTCCAGAATTGCCGGGCCTGTCCCGTAACCCACTCGCTGGCTCACCCTGGCAGCTGGGTAAACACTACAGGGGAGTGCGGTAAGAACCTTTGATCGTTTGGCAGCTTTCTGCAGCAGGTAAAAATCTTCTCCCACCGGTTTTTGGGGCATTCCTCCAATGCTTCTATACCCTTTTCCGGTGATGGCCAAAGCTGAACCAATGGCGGTAAAGGCAAAAGGACTGCGAATTCTAATCAGGTTCATCAGGTAAAGCCGCATAAACAGCTCATAACGAAGCATCGCCCTGTCAGCCGCATCGTTTCCTGTTAATTTGTGATAGTAAGGTGCCGCAAGGGCAATGGCCGCCGGATTAGCATGGAACAGGTTGGCCACTGATTCCACATATTCCGTATCGAACGTGGTGTCTGCATCCGCTGAAATCAGTATGACATCATCCCCTGAATTTCGAAGGGCGTAATCCATGACTTTTTTTCGGGCTGCTCCGGCACCACCTTCACCCTTTTTCCATCCTTTACCCGGGCTGCTGCAGTCAACCACTTCAATCGAAAAAGGGAAAGTGTGCCTGTTTGCTGCAATCCAGTCCAGGGTTTTTGCATTGTTGTGGCAGATTTCTGCTTTTTCGGGCATATTCCACCATGCATCAGGCTGATTGACACAGATATACACCTGAAATTGGGTGTTGGTCTGGAGTGCCAGTGAATGAAGGGTTTTGGGGAGCCATTCCGCTTCATCCAGCGCCGGGATACAAACCCGGATATCAGTTTTTATTCCAGCCACCGATGATCTCATTGCCGAAGAGGTCGAAATAGCTGATGCTCACATTGTTTACTGCCGAAATATTGTAGGGTTCGGGAATGGCAATCGAATAGAGATCGTAACTGGCTGGCGGTACTCCATCCTCGTTTCGCAGCTCATACAACCCCATGCCATTCGCATCGTTGAATTGTATTTTGATGGTGGAAGTCATGAGAAAACGGGGGTTTACGGTGGTGCCGTTGCGCATTTTGTACTCCAGTTTAACATGGGTGATGGTACCGGAAGCGTCGGTATGCAGAGTGGGTATGGCAAGAACTGTATACTGGTCCATCGTAATAT